>CAUZBE010000116.1:0-8340 GCA_963577885.1 Alphaproteobacteria bacterium | reverse complement strand
CGTTCTCCCCTGAAGCCAGTTCTCCATTTAGCGATCCACTGAAACGTGAATTATCCGTCTGGACTGGTATTACTAGGGAGATATGGGGAGTCCCATCTCACAAAGTGGGGGGTGCCCCCGGGGTGGGGTCTGGCTGGTCAGGGTTTTGAAGGAGGCCCCGGTCGTTTTGTCTGGAGAATTTTGATGGGGTCCCAAGCAGATTTTTAATGCTCGTGCAGCAAATCAAATTGACGCTGCATTTGTAACCCACTTGTAACCCAAATCAAATAACGGGCCCAGAAATAACTATCTAACTCTTTGATTTTATTGGTACGCCCGCCCGGGATCGAACCGAGGACCTACTGATTAAAAGTCAGTTGCTCTACCAACTGAGCTACGGGCGCATCGCGGCGGAACTTAGGTCGGTGTGGGGTTGGGGTCAATGTTAATTCGACCTCTGGAGCAAATCCAAATTAATGAGAATCCCAAAACAATTCTGAGTGATTGGAAGAATTTCTCTGATTCCAAAGATCTGAGAATTTTAAAAATAAAAATGACCTGGGAGCCCGTCGGGCTTTCTGTTTATAACCCGGTAGAATAACGGTACTTCTAAAGGCCGCGTGGCAAAGCACCTAAATCCCCAGGGCCTGGACCGCAGGCCAAAGACCAGGTTAATTTAACGGACGTGGAATCACACATTATGCTGACCGCCAGTGGTGGGTTTGAGCAGGCCTACAACGCACAGGACGGTATTGATTCCAAAACACACCTAATCGTTGCACAGAATGTTACCCATAACACAAATGACAAACAGGAAATAAAGCCGGCATTAGCGGCTATTGGCCAGCTACCGCAAGTCCTTAGTGCGGTAAAAACCCTCCTGGCCAACACCGGTTACTGCAGCGAAGCCAATGTCAAGAAGTGCACGCAAGCGAGCCTCGTTCCCTTCAAGCCGAGAGAACACAACCTCTCTGTAACGGAACGCTTCAGAGCGAACCCCGAACCTCCCCAGAATGCCGCGACGATGCAGGCTATGCGACATCGGTTGCAGACCCGGGAAGGAAAAACGGTTTATGCCCACAGGCAAATCCACAGTGGAAAAGGTTTTTGGCATCATTAAACCGATTTAAGGATTCAGGCAATTTCTGCTGCGCGGGTTAGATACCGCTTGAGGTGAATGGGGTCTTGTCTGCATTGGATCGAATTTAAAGCGAATGCATGGCCTAAGGGGATGAAAAGTTAACAGGGGGGCTCTTGCCGCCTGAAAACAAACGGAGATTCTCTTCATGTCCAAGAAAAAGAACATGATTTTTTACCGAATGCCCTTGGTGGCTCGCATTTCAATGCCAAGTCCGACAGGCTCCTAGCGCGGGTAATCTTCATATAGGGTCGATATCGCCCATGGCCGCCAACTGTTCGTGGCGGGTGGCGAAAGCATCTAGGCCGCCCTGGGCGATGGCGCCGCGCAGAGAGGCCATCAAGTCTTGGTAGTGGGTCAGGTTGTGCCAGGTCGCCAGCATGGCGCCCAGAATCTCTTTGGCGCGGAACAGATGGTGCAGATAGCCGCGCGAATAATGCCGGCACAACGGGCAGCGGCAGTCCGCGTCCACCGGGCGGAGATCATCCGCATGGCGGGCATTACGGATATTCAGGGTGGCGTTGGGAGTGAATAGCTGCCCCGTGCGACCGGACCGGGTTGGCATCACGCAATCGAACATATCGACGCCGCGCCGCACCGCCCCCACAATATCGCCGGGTCGCCCCACGCCCATGAGATATCGGGGCCGGTCCTGGGGCAAATGGGGCACGGTCGCCTCCAGGGTCGAGAAGGTCAGATCCTGCCCTTCGCCCACCGCCAAGCCACCGATGGCGTAACCGTCAAAGCCCAATTTCAGCAACGCGGTGGCGGATTCGGCCCGCAGGTCCGGGTACATACCGCCCTGCACGATGCCGAACAGAGCATAGCCCGGCCGCGCCACGAAGGCCGCGCGGCAGCGCGCAGCCCAGCGCATAGAAAGCTGCATGGAAGCCGCGGCAATCTCTTCGCTGGCGGGAAACGGCGTGCATTCATCGAACGCCATGGAAATATCGGCATCAAGCAGATGCTGCACCTCGATACTGCGTTCCGGGCTTAGATGCATCTCGGTGCCATCGATGTGGGATTTGAAGGTTACCCCGGCCTCGTCCAGTTTACGTAGTCCGCTCAGGGAATAAACCTGAAAACCGCCCGAGTCCGTCAGGATGGGCCGCTGCCAATGCATGAATCCGTGTAGGCCGCCAAGGCCCGCGACCCGCTCGGCGCCGGGCCGCAGCATCAGGTGATAGGTATTGGCTAGGACGATATCCGCGCCGGTCTCGGCTACCGCCTCTGGCGTCATAGCCTTGACCGTGGCAGCGGTGCCGACGGGCATGAAGGCCGGCGTGGCGATGGCACCATGGGCCGTGCCGACTTGGCCCGTCCGCGCCGCACCATCCCGGGCGAACACCTGGAATTCGTAAGCTGTTGTCATCCGACGCCCTTCCCCGATCGTTGCAACTCCAGTAAACAGGCATCGCCGTAGGAGTAAAAACGATAGCCGGCTGCAATGGCGTGGGAATAGGCCGCCTGCATGGGTGCCAAGCCCGCGAAGGCCGAGACCAGCATGAACAAAGATGAGCGGGGCAGGTGAAAATTCGTCAACAGCAGATCCACCGCGCGGTATTCATAGCCCGGCGTGATGAAGATATCGGTTTCGCCTGCAAACGGCGCCAGTCTATCGCCGCTCAGCGTGTTTTGGGCGGCACTTTCCAACAACCGCAAAGTGGTGGTACCAACCGCCACGACGCGGCCGCCCCCGGCCTTGGTTTCGTGTATCTGTTCGACCACCGCCGCATCGATCTGGCCCCATTCACCATGCATCCTGTGATCATCCGTATTTGCCACGCTGACAGGCAGGAAAGTTCCTGGGCCCACGTGCAAGGTTACCTCCGCGCGCGCCACTCCGGCCTGACCCAGGCGCGCTAACAAGTCGTCGGTAAAATGCAGGCCGGCAGTGGGCGCGGCAACAGCCCCGTCGTGGCGCGCCAGGATGGTCTGATAGTC
Source organism: Alphaproteobacteria bacterium (assembly GCA_963577885.1). GTDB lineage: Bacteria > Pseudomonadota > Alphaproteobacteria. The sequence goes on along the minus strand of CAUZBE010000116.1, from coordinate 5,279 downwards.
CACCCGGTCCTGCGCGTCGACGGCCCGGTGCTTGCGGATATAGGGTGGCAGGGGCAGGGTGCCGTGGCGTTCCAGAGCCGCCATCAGGGCAGCATCATCCCTGGCAAAATCCAATAGCACCTGGCCATTTTCGTGGGGCCCTTGCACGGTCGCGGCAAAATCATCGGCAATTTCGAGACGGTCGCCGGCCCGCAGACGCCGGGCCGGGCGCGCGAAGGCCTGCCAACGGCCCGGGCCCAATGATTGCAGCAGGGTTAGCTCGACCCGCACCGCACCGCGCCTAGCCTCCAGCTGCAAGGGCAGCACCCGCGTGTTGTTGAAGACCAGCAAATCTCCGGACCGCAATAAATTGGGAAGATCGCGGACAAATTGATCCCGCATGTCCGCAGGGCCGAGATGCAGCAGACGGGCGGCATCGCGCGGCCGTGCCGGGCGCAGGGCGATGGCCTTGGCCGGCAGTTCAAAATCAAATAGATCGACGTCCATGAGCCGGTGCTAGGTGGTTCGTCGTGCGCGATGCGCCGAGCGGTACCTATTCCACGTCGGCGGCGACCCGCATGGAGATGATCTTGTCGGGGTTATCCACGGCCCCGCTGCCCGCCGCACCCATCTTGATCTTGTCCACCGCATCCATGCCGGCTGTGACCTGACCCCAGAAGGTATATTGGCCGTCGAGCCACGGCGCAGTCTTGAAGACAATGAAGAACTGACTATCGGCACTGTTGGGATCCGCCGCCCGGGCCATAGATAGGGCGCCGCGCAAATGCTTCTCTTTGGAGAATTCAGCATCCATTTTCTGCCCCGAGCCGCCCGAGCCCGTACCCGTCGGGTCGCCGGTTTGGGCCATGAAATCTGCAATCACCCGGTGAAAGACGATGCCGTCGTAGAATTTTTCCCGCACCAATTCCTTGATGCGCGCGACATGCTTAGGCGCCAGGTCGGGGCGCATTTCAATGGTCACCCGCCCATCCTTTAATTCCAGATAGATAGTATTCTCCAAATCACCCGCTCCTGCTTGCATGGCCGGCAACGCGATGGCCATTATTAATCCAAAAACCAAATGTCTTAACAACATGTTACTGCCATTTCCTAAACTGAATTTATAGCCAAAAACACCGCCGATAAAGGGTATTTTCAAGTCCGCCCAACCCGCTCGTACAATTGCTTGACCACGCGCGGCGAGACAAAGGCCGAGATATCACCATCTAACCGGGCGATCTCCTTTACAAGGCGCGAGGCAATGAATTGATATTCGTGGTTGGCCATTATGAAAATGGTTTCGATATCCGCATCCAACTGTCGGTTCATGCCGACTAGTTGATATTCGTACTCAAAATCCGCCACCGCCCGGAGGCCCCGAATAATGATGCCGGCACCGTGTTCCTGCGCGAAATGGATAGTCAGATCGTCATAGGGATGTACTTCCACCAAACAGCCGTTCAAATTACTTTTCGCGACTTCCAGTTCTTCCCGCACCATCTCTACCCGCTCATCAAGGGTAAACATAGGACCTTTATTAAGGTTGATCGCAACGCCAATGACCAATCGATCAACCATCTTGGTGGCTCTCTTAATAATATCGCCGTGGCCCAAAGTCATGGGATCGAATGTTCCCGGATAAAAGCCGACACGTTCCTTCGACAAATTCGCCTCCTACTATCGACAGACAGGTCTCGGGGGATCTTTAACCTTTCGCGGCGGCCATGGAAAGAGTGAAAACGACTGGACTATTCGATATCAGCCTCAGCATCGGTCTCAGTCTTGGTTTCGGCCACGCCGCTACCCCTAGCCCATTCTTTCACTGCTTTCGTCGATAGAATCTCCGATAGTATCGCTGTCATGGTCGTCCATATCATCATCGCCATTACCGTCGTCACTAGCCTGATCCGATAACCAGGCGACCGAGACCACCCGCTCGTTCGGCTCCACATCAAACAGGGTTACTCCCTGAGTATTACGGCCCGCGATACGGATATCATGCACCGGAATGCGGATCAGCCGACCGGTATCGGTCACCAGCATAATGTGGTGGCCCTCCTCCACCGGCGCGGACGCGACGACGGGGCCATTACGGTCCGAGGTTTCGATATTGATGATGCCTTGGCCGCCGCGACCGGTGACCCGATATTCATAGGCCGAGGTGCGCTTGCCATAGCCATTTTCGGTAATCGAGAGAACGAATTGCTCCGTCGCTGTCATGGTCTCGGACTGGGGCGGGCCATCCGCCAACGGATCGTCCCCCACACCGTCATCGCCCTCGGCCCGGCGGCGGGCGTTGGACCAGCGCAAGTAAAGCTCCCGCGCGTCGCTATCACAATCCACGTGGCGCAGAATCGACATGGCAATCAATTCATCATCGCCAACCAATCGTATGCCCCGCACCCCCACGGAATCCCGGCTCTTAAAAACCCGCACATCGATGACCGGGAAACGGATACATTTACCCCGGAAGCCAGACAGCAGGATGTCGTCATTGGCACCGCAGTTGGCGACCCCGATAATACGGTCGCCTTCTGGTAGTTTCATGGCGATTTTTCCGTTCGCCTGAACCCGCTGGAAATCCGCCAGGTCATTGCGCCGGACAGACCCCGACGCCGTGGCGAACATGACATAACGATTGGCCCATTCCGCCTCGTTTTCTGGCAGTTGCAGAACCGTATGAATGGTTTCCCCCATCTCCAGCGGGAATAGATTGACCATGGCCTTGCCCCGCGCCTGGGGCGCCGCCATGGGTAAGCGGTAAACCTTCAGCTTGTAGACCCTGCCGGTGGAAGAAAAGAACAGCATCGGCGTGTGGGTATTGGCGACGAACAGCTGGCTGACAAAATCCTCGTCCCGGGTGGCCATGCCCTGACGGCCCTTGCCGCCCCGGCGTTGCGGCCGATAGGTGGACAGGGGCACCCGCTTTACATAGCCATTGTGGGAAACGGTCACCACCATCTCTTCACGCTGAATCAGGTCTTCATCATCCTGGTCCGCGCCGCCCTCGATAATCTCGCTACGCCGCGGTGTGGCAAAGCGCGCCTTCATATCCGTTAATTCTTCCCGGATGATCCCGCGCAGGCGATCTCTGGAACGCAGAATATCGAGGTAATCCAGAATTTTCTCTCCTAGTTCCTGCAATTCTTGGCCGACCTCATCGCGGCCTAGGGCGGTCAGCCGTTGCAGACGCAAATCCAAGATGGCGCGTGCCTGTACTTCGCTCAAACGATAGGTGCCACCGACAACCCTGTGCCCAGGCTCGTCAATCAACTGGATCATCGCCTCCACATCATGGGCCGGCCAATCTCGTTCCATCAACTGGGCCCGCGCCGTGGCCGGGTCCGGCGCGGCGCGGATCAATACGATGATGGCATCGATATTGGCCACGGCAATGGCCAGGCCAGCCAAGACATGGGCCCGCTCCCGCGCCTTGCCCAGCAAATACTTGGTGCGCCGGGTTACGACAACTTCCCGCGAATCGACGAAGACGGCGATCAATTCAAGCAGATTCATCAATTGCGGACGGCCATGGTTCAAGGCCAGACTGTTGACCCCGAAAGAGGTTTGCAGGGGTGAAAAACGGAACAATTGGTTCAGCACTACATCCGCCATGGCATCGCGCTTCAATTCGATCACCACGCGCACGCCGTTACGGTCGCTCTCATCGCGCAGATCGGAAATTCCCTCAATCCGTTTAGCACGCACCGCCTCGGCAATCTTTTCGATCATGCCGGCTTTGTTCACCTGATAGGGCATCTCCGTGACGATGATGGCTTCCCGATCCTTGCGGATGGTCTCTACATTCGTGCGGCCGCGCATGACGACGGAACCGCGCCCGGTGCGAAACGCCGACAGAATGCCGGCCCGGCCCAGAATTATACCCCCGGTTGGAAAATCTGGGCCCTGGACGAATTCCAACAAACCATCGACGGTAATTTCGCGGTCATCGAGATAGGCGCAGCAGGCATCGATGATCTCGCCCAGATTATGGGGTGGTATATTGGTCGCCATGCCGACGGCGATGCCGCCCGCGCCATTGGCCAGCAGGTTCGGCAACATGGCCGGTAGGACAACCGGTTCAGACGCGGAGCCATCATAATTATCCTGAAAATCAACCGTGTTCTTATCGATGTCCGCCAGCAGCATCTCGCCCGGCTTGTCCATGCGCACTTCCGTGTAACGCATGGCGGCCGGACGATCACCGTCCATGGAGCCAAAGTTACCCTGGCCATCCAGCAACGGCAGACGCATGGCAAAACTTTGCGCCATGCGCACCATGGCGTCATAGATCGCCTGATCGCCGTGGGGATGGTACCGGCCCATGACATCACCCACGACGCGGGCTGATTTGCGATAGGGTTTGTCAGAGGTATAGCCCGCTTCATGCATGGCAAAGAGGATGCGGCGATGCACCGGCTTCAAACCGTCACGGGCATCGGGAATGGCCCGGCTGACAATCACGCTCATGGCGTAATCGAGGTACGAGCGGCGCATTTCGTCTTCGATGGCAATGGGCAAAACCGCATCACTACGATCGCCGCCAAAAGGCGGTAGGCTGGGTGGTTCGATCGGAGGCGCGGGGGGTGGATTCTGGCTATCGTCAGTCAATATGATCGGTCCTGATAGATGGGTTTCGACGACCGGCGCCGAACGACTTCAATTGGCTAGGCCGCCCGACGTCACGGCCACGATATATTGCGGCGCAAGGCGGCATATTATACCAAGTCTTGCGGATTTCAGCAATCAATGGTCAACAAAAACATGCCCAAAAATAGCCTAAATTTATCCTTTTTAGGGATAATCTTTCGAACGGGGAAAAGCTAGGTTTGGACCTCGCCCAGAGACCGGGACTGATCGGCGGCAGTGGGTGCAGGATTCACCTTGCGCTTGCGTTCGCGCAACAACAGGGCAGGCAGCATGGCGGCGAAATAGACCAGCCCCAGAAACAGGAAAACATCCCGAAAGGCCAGCATGGAGGCCTGGGCATAGAGGCTGTTGCCAAGAATATGCAGGGCCGCAAGGGGGTGCATTTGCGCTGGCCAGCCCAACTGTGACAACAGGCCCGATAAACGCTGCAGCAGATCCTGGGTCAGGATATTATCCGGGGTCTGCATGCCGGTAAAAGCCTCCGAGAACACGGCCGTGCGATGCTCCAACGCCACGGCGATCAAGTTGACGCCCAAGGCGCCGCCCAAATTACGCATGAAATTGACGGCGCCCGAGCCCTGGCTCAACAGCGGACCGCTTAGGCTCCGCAAGGCGGTAACGTTGATGGTCGAGATTACAAAGGCTAGGCC
>CAUZBE010000115.1:0-8351 GCA_963577885.1 Alphaproteobacteria bacterium | reverse complement strand
CCTAAACCTTTGGGCCGCTGCCGCCTGTGCCTACGGGGGAGGGATGCTCGACATCGGTCCCCTGAGCCGCTAATCACAACTCGGTTTCTATGTGCTATATGTGAATGGGTACGCGGACGAGTAATGGAAGTGACTGTGGTCACGCTTTGCCCTGTTTTTCCGGCGACCCTATGGACAGTGTTAAACAGGTTTGAAAAAGGATAATCATGCAAGCGGCCAGCCCTCGGGGCGAAAGCATTTCGGGCGAAGAATTATTACCCTTGTGCAACGCGGCGCTGGCGGCCGCGGATGCGCTGTTGGAGCGGGCCCGACACGGCGTACGGGCTCTCGTTTCTAGGGATGGCGCCATTGATGCCGGCCTGATCGAGGCGCAGCAGTTCGCGGTGCATGGCCTAGCCTGGCTGGCGACCTATGTTGAGGCCCTGCGGCAAAGCCTGGCCTGGGCGGAACAATTGTCGGCGGCCTGCCGGTTCGGCGCCATGGAGCAATTACTGCTGCAACTGGGTTTTGGCGGCTATTTGACGGAGATGGCCAATGGCATCGCCATGAGCCAGATCGAGGTCGTGCGCCCGGCTGATCTGGGTCTCGATGAGGACGATCTGGCGGCGTTTCGCTGCGCGGCGGTCCAGCACCTGATGCACGTCGGCAACACCCAAAACAGCCGCGATTGCCTGGCCGGGATGCTGGTCGAGGCCGCGGGCGGGGCCGAGTTCGGCGAACTGGGTTTGGACGAGACCTTGACATTGGTCCGTGAACAATTCCGTCGCTTCACCGCCGATCATGTCACCCCCGAGGCCCACGGCTGGCATCTGCGCGACGAGCTGATCCCCATGTATGTGGTCCAGGCCATGAGCGAAATGGGTGTCTTCGGTTTGACGATCCCAGAGCAATATGGCGGCCATGGCATGGGCAAGACCGCCATGTGCGTGGTCTCGGAGGAGCTGTGCCGGGGCTATATCGGGGTCGGCTCACTCGGTACTCGATCTGAAATCGCCGCTGAGTTGATCCTACATGGCGGTACCGAGGCACAGCGGCAGGAATGGCTGCCGCAGATTGCCTCCGGCGAAATTTTGCCCACGGCGGTCTTCACGGAACCGAATGTAGGCTCGGACCTAGGCAGTGTCGGTACCCGGGCGGTCCGAGCCGGCGATGTTTACCGGGTACAGGGCAACAAGACCTGGATTACCCATGCCGCCCGCGCCGACATGATGACCCTGCTGGCGCGGACAGATCTCGGGCAACCGGGCTATCGCGGGCTATCCATGTTCCTGGCCGCCAAACCGCGTGGGACCGTAGACGATCCCTTCCCCGCCAAGGGCATATCGGGCGGCGAGATCCAGGTGTTGGGCTATCGCGGCATGAAGGAATACGAGATTGCGTTCGACGGCTTTGAAGTGGGGGCGGAAAATCTGCTGGGTAGCGCCGAAGGCCACGGCTTCAAGCAATTGATGGCGACCTTTGAGTCCGCTCGCATCCAGACCGCGGCCAGAGCCGTGGGTGTCGCCCAGAACGCGTTCGAGCTGGGCCTGAACTATAGCATCGAGCGCCAGCAGTTTGGCGGACCCATCGTACGCTTCCCCAGGGTAGCAGGTAAATTAGCCTGGATGGCGGTGGAAATCATGCTCTCGCGGCAACTCACCTACTACGCCGCCCGGCAAAAGGATCAGGGCCGGCGCTGCGATCTAGAGGCCGGCATGGCCAAATTACTGGCTGCGCGGGTGGCCTGGTCCACGGCTGATAACGCGGTGCAGATTCACGGCGGCAACGGTTTCTCGCTAGAATTCCCCATTTCACGCGTTCTGTGCGACGCTCGTATTTTGAATATCTTCGAAGGGGCCGGCGAAATCCAGGCCCAGGTCATCGCCCGGCGCCTGCTGGAAAGCCGTAACTAGATCGGCGTTACCGGGGCGGCAGTTATGGGAACACCACGCGCCTAAGTTTTCGACCTTTTTGGTGTCGTTATTTCGTTCGACGACTCGATCGTCTACCGGCGCATTGTGAAATATAGTGACGATCCTTATCAGGCTCTAGGGTCTGGTCTCGTGTCCCAAGCTGATCACAGGTCAGCTCACCTTGCTTTAGATCCACCACGGGTTTGTTGATAATCATAGGTTGTCACTCACCCCTAACCAGTTCGACGTGCTCTGGCGAGAGCCCTATGCAGATTTGATAATGGATATGGACATTGTCCTGGAGGGGCTGCGGACGAAATACCGACCTTTGTTGCTATCGAACGTGGAAGCGTACTACTGGAGAACAGTGCGCGATCGACACCCGGAACTGCGGCACTTCGACAGTATCCTGCTTTCTTGTGAGCTCGGGCTCGCGAAACCCAACCGACAAATTTTTGCCTATGCGACCGCGACCGCTGGTGTCGTTCCCGCCGACTGCTTCATTGTCGACGACAAGCTCGAACACATCGAGGCCGCGCGATCTTGCGGCTTCAATACGCATCTCATCAACGGGATCCCTGGATTACGAACAGCCCTGCGCTGCGTTCCGCCGCTATAGGAGACCCTTGAATTTGTGAGGGGACACGTGGCTGGCCGAACAGGCGACGAGGTGATCGGGCTCAGTGGCATCGTCTTGTCAATTTCTGGCCACAGCGCAACGAAGGTATGGAGAAACGCCGCCAACGCCGTGCCTTCCAGCTCCGGGATGTAGTAGTCGAAGGGTTCTTCGATTATGGGGTTGATGTCATCCTCCCGCCCGGGACTGATCATCGCACCCCGGATGCGTATGTGGGCTTCCGGCAGCCCGGCCGGGCAATCGTATTTTTTAGAGTTTAGTTGTTGATTTTAAGCGATAAAATTGGAATATAGAGATGATATATATTTGACGTTCACACTGTTCTTGTAGGTTCTTTTGGACCATAACTGTCCGTTGTCGTAGTAACGGACCCAAGGATCGCCTTTCTTCCCGTTATTAAATGACCCCTGCTCCTCCCCCGCAGTAGTCGTCGCCGTGAAGGGAACGTCGGTGAATTTCTTGTAGAAAAGACCATCCCGTTCCACCAAGTCCTTCATCGTTTCCCCGATGTGAGTGCAGGGAAGAGTAGGTCTAAGAGGGGTGGGTGAGAGGATGCGTTTCATGGGGTGAATTGTCTCAGGTCACCTTCTTAGCAACGAACCCTGATACTCCCTTAACCTTCGCACGACGCACGACATACTCCTTAATTTCCAGGAGAAATCTCTTCTCGTCTTGCAGGTTAACAAGTGCGGCGACCAGTGCGTCTGCAACAAGGTCACGGGTTTCATTTTCCGCCCTGGTCCGAGTTGAAAATCTCCTGTTTGCCGTAGCGGCTTAGCGCTTCATTCAGAGCTTCAAGGCAGAACCGGGTATAGAGGCACCGGCGCCGTCAATCGTGATGGACTCCCACACCCCTCCCTTAAGACCCCCAGGCTAGGGCCATCGGGGGTACGTGGGTATTCCTATGGTGTGCCTTGGGGGGATTTTAGGTTTAGTTAGAAACCACATTCAGGCCCATCTCCGCCGGCGATGGCCGGTTGCTGTGCATTCCGATGAAAACAGCCAAGTCTCGGAATGTTTGCCGCCGGGCTAAGGGGTTGGCGACCTGCGGGCAAAAAAAGGGCCCGGAAATGCTAAATTCCCGGGCCAGTCTAACAGGGAGGCTTCACGTCTTGGGAGACGCTACGTAAACCGCCTCAACACCGGGAGTGTGAGACGGTTAACATGAATGCTGCATCGCAACATTCTATTGTAATACTTAAAGATTGGGTGACCATTATGCTATTGAAATTTATGCATATAAGGTATGCGTCAATCGCATGGCTAGAGCGAATTTAGAACTTCCACTGTTGAACTTGCTCTTCAAGAAATTCTCTGAATACACTGATTCTTTTGGTGTTTCGCAATTCTTCCGGGTAGACAAAAAACGCGTCCGTGGTTGGCCCCTGTAGTTCGGGTAGTATCCGCTGCAAAGGTCTGTCGGGGGTGATCATGTAGTCGGGCAGGGAGCCAATTCCAAGACCGCTCTCAATTGCCAGCAGCAGGCCATAAATATTGTTCACCTGCAAAATGGTTTTGCGCGGCCGGCCATGGTGTTTGACACCCATCGTACATGGCCAGTTGACGTTGCGCAGGGTGTTGGGCGCATGGTCGCCATAGGCGATCAGCGGGCAATCGTCGAGATCATCAATGCTTTGCGGCGCGCCGTGGCGTTCGAGATAGTCCGGCGAGGCGTAAAGGTGGGAGTGCGTGGTGAATAGCCGCTTTTTGATCAGGTTCGGCTGGCGCGGCTCGGTGATGCGAATGGCGACATCCGCCTCCCGCATGCCCAGATCAATTTCCCGGTCGTCGCAAATGATGGAGAGGCGGATATCGGGATAGAGTTTCAGGAAATTATGGGTTCGCGGCGTCAGCCAGGTTGAACCCAAACCGACGGTTGTAGTGACCCGTAGATCACCAGCCGGTACATTCTTGTTGTCGGTCAGCCGGGCCCGCACCGAAGCCAGTTTGTCCAATACCTCGTGCGCGGTACGGTAGAGCAGATCGCCTTGTTCGGTCGCCTCCAGGCCGCGGGCGTGGCGGTGGAACAACTGCACGCCCAGCTCTTCCTCCAGGGCGGAAATCTTCCTGCTGACGGCCGATTGGCTGAGATTCAGGTTTTCGCCCGCGTGGGTAAAGCTGCCGGCCACGGCGACGGCGTGAAAAACCCGTAATTTGTCCCAATCCATTGTCTATTCAGCCGCCTCGGCTGCCCGATTACCCTGGACACCAAAATAGCGCTCCACCTCCAAGGCGGCCATGCAGCCAGTCGCAGCCGCCGTCACGGCTTGGCGATAGATCTTGTCCTGCACATCGCCCGCTGCAAACACTCCGGGCACTTCCGTTGCGGTGCTATCGGGTGCGGTCACCAGGTAGCCCTCATCGTCCATGGCCAGTTTACCCGTGAACAACCCGGTTTGCGGGACATGGCCGATGGCGATGAAAACTCCATCCACGGCCAGATCGGTCCGGGCGTCGGTTTTGACGTTGCGCACGCGCGCGCCAGTGACGCTGGGCGGCTGCTCATCGCCCAGCACTGAATCTAAAACATGGTCCCACAAAACTTCAATTTTTTCGTGGCGCAACAACCTTTCCTGCAGGATTTTCTCGGCCCGTAGGCTGTCCCGGCGATGGACCAAGGTAACCTTGGCGGCGAAATTGGTCAGGAATAGCGCCTCTTCCACCGCCGTATTGCCGCCGCCGATCACGCAGACCTCTTTGCCGCGGTAGAAAAATCCGTCGCACGTGGCGCAGGCCGATACGCCAAAACCCTGAAAGCGTTGTTCGGTTTCCAGACCCAGCCAACGCGCCTGGGCACCGGTGGCGATGACCATGGCATCGGCGGTATAACTATCACCGCTGTCACCGGTGCAGCGAAATGGCCGGGCCGTCAGGTCCAGGTCAACAATGATGTCGTTGACGAGATTAGTGCCCACCGCCTTGGCCTGGTCTTCCATCTGCTGCATCAACCAGGGACCTTGTATGACTTCGGCGAAGCCCGGGTAATTCTCCACATCCGTGGTAATGGTCATCTGCCCGCCTGGCTGCAGGCCGTGGATCATCATCGGTTTCAGGCCCGCCCGTGCAGCGTAAACGGCAGCGGTACAACCCGCGGGGCCGGAACCAAGTATGATTACTCGGCTATGATGGGTCTGTGGCATCACGCACTCCTAAGTCTAGCAAGCAGAATTGACGGTTGGGGCGCGCTCTTTCGCGGGATACCCCCTTCTATGTATAACGCCTCTATCCCGGCTTCAAGTCGGGCGGTCGGTCGCATCGGCTGGTTGGCTCTCTAGGCCAGAAGTTCCTTAATTCTTGCTGCCACTTTACCGGCGTCGTTGGCTGGCTCGTACTGCCATGTTTCCAAGCTGCCCTGAAACGGCCGGGTATAGCCGGCATCCTGCATGCTGGCGTGAAATTCATTGAATTTTCGGTTGCCGCCAGCCAAATGCACCACGTGTACGGGTTTGCCGGTGGCGCAGGCTTCGGAGACCATATTCACCGAATCGCAGGTAACGATGATGGCGTCGGCCAGCCCCAGATAACCGAAATAGGGGTTGGCGCCCTTGAAATCCCAAACCAGCGCCGGCAGCCCTGCCAGAGCGGTGCGCAGGGCCTTGATGTTGGCTGCGCCGGTGCGCCGGGATGTGGTGACCGCGAGGCCCACGCCACTATCCTGGCAGAGGCTGCGGAGTTGCCCGGCCAGCGAAGCGATGGTCGCAGGCGTCAGGGAATAGCAGGCGTTGCTGCCGCCGATTAGCACGGCCACCAGGGGTCGGGGCAGATGCGCCAATTGGGGCGCCAAGTCGGCTGCGGCCTGCCTCAGGCGGGTCTGATTTATGCGGTGCAGTGAGGCTTCGGTCTCAATCACATTGGCGCCTCGCAAATGGTCGTGCCGGGGTGGGGCGACCAGATCAAACCGGGCCAGGTTGGTTTGCGGGTTCTGAATATGGACGATTATCGTCCGCCCCGCGCTTTGACGCTTCACTAAAAGGGCGTAGGGCACGGCACGCCGGCCGCAGGAAATTAATAGATCGGGCCAGGGCGCAGCGATCGGGTCGCTCTCTTCGCCCAAGGCCGCCCGGGGCCAGGGCCACCACCCAGGCGGCAGCCAGGTCCAGGGCGGGCGGGGATGCACCCGCTTAACCACATAGGGCAGGCCGACGGCCTCGACCAGGGCAACGGCCTGGTTCTCCATGCCGGCATGGCCTGGGGTCACGACCCAGCCGCTTTGTCCAGGGCCCGCCGCACTGGATGTTGCTGTTGTCTCTGTCGTCATGGCTTTGTTTTACGATACTTCGGAAGCGGTTGTGAAATATTGTTGCGTGAGTAATATTATTGCGTAGGCCGCCCCGATACCTCTTCTGGCCTTGTTGGAGGATATCTACCCCGTGTCAAAGGTAAAGCTGGACGCCATCGACCGCCACATCTTGGAAGAGCTGCGTGATGACGGCCGCATCACCAACGTGGAACTAGCCCGTCGTGTTGGTATCTCTGCCCCGCCCTGTCTACGCCGGGTCCGGGCCCTGGAACAAGCTAGTCTAATCCGAGGTTATCATGCTGACCTGAATGGCGAGGCGCTTGGCTATGGCTTGACGGTGTTCGCCTGGATCGGCCTGGACAGCCAGAACGAGGATGACCTGTCCGCCTTTGAACGGCACATGGCCAAGCTGCCGATGATCCGGGAATGCCACATGTTGACCGGCGAGGCGGATTTCATTCTGAAAGTGGTCGCCAAGAATTGGGACGCCTGGCAAAGTTTTCTGACAACCGAATTAATCGCGGCGCCCAACGTCGCCTCGGTTAAGACGGCGCCGGTCCTCAGACGATCAATAATCGAATTTGGCGTGCCCCTGGATGGTGCCGGCGGCGCGTAGCGCACACTCGGCCGCCTCTGGTTAGGGCTCACGCAAGCATTATTGATATCACCGAACGTGTGTTGGTGGGAAAAGCGTTGCGTGAGTGCGAGGTGAGATATCGCCGTCTTGTGGAAAGGATGAATGATGATTTTGGAGAACTCGACCGTGACATGCGGTTCACATACGACATCAACCAATTTTGTCAAATTCTGGGATATTCTAGGAAAGAGACGATGCACCGTTTGATAACGGATTTTCTCGATTCCGAAAACAAAGCGGTAATGGATGCGGAGCGGAATAACCGTGTAGAGGGCTCAACCGAGGTTTATGAGATCAACTGGATACGCAAGACTAGTTAGAAGGTTCACACATTCGTGGCGCCGGAACCGCTTTATGATGAGCCCGGCGAGCTCGTGGGAAGTCTGGCGGTATTCACGGAATGGAAGCTGCAGAGCGAGTTATTGCAGGAGAGTGAGCCGTGTTTTCGTTCCCTCGCTGAAACCGGCGCTGTCGGCATTTGGCAGATCGATACGAATGACCGCACCCTCTACGTTAACCCGGCCATGTGCAATATACTTGGTGTCGAGGGGCTGGATGGTTTCAATACCAAGCCATACCTGGAATTCTTCACGCCAAGGGGTTGCCACACAGGTTGCGCAAGAACGGCCGAAATGGCTTGACGGCGCGGTGACGACCTACGAAACGGAACTGCGGCGCCCAGACCGCGAGGTGAGACCGGTACTCATGTCGGGATCTCCGCTGTTTCTGGATGGCGGCTTCCTGCACAGCACAATTGGCAGCGTCATTGACACCACGAAACGTCACGTTTTGGAGGAACGCCTTCGGTGTTCGCAAAAGATGGAGGCGGCGGGCTAGCTGACGGGCGGTATCGCGCACGAGTTAAACAATCTGCTGCAGGTCGTGCTGGGCCATCTGGAGTTGCTGGAGACCGCCGCGCCCGCCAATGACGCCATGGACCGGCGC
>CAUZBE010000114.1:0-8354 GCA_963577885.1 Alphaproteobacteria bacterium | reverse complement strand
GGGCCGACTCGAACGGCTGGTTGATGATCATCCGCAGCACCGGGCGGGCGAAATAGGTTAACCAATCCCGCCCATTGACGGTGATGCGGCCGGCGCCCGGCTTGATCCAGACCCGAGCAATGGCGTTCTTGCGCTTGCCGGTGGCATAGGCCCGGCCCAGATCGTCGATTTTGGGTGCTACCGGTCCGGCTTCGCCATCAACTTCAACAGCGCCGCCAGCACCTTCGACCATTTGCTTCAAATCTGCCAAGGTGCCCGTGGTCACGGGTGCCGTTGGTGCCGCCGTCGATGTTTCTGGAGCCGCCGGGGTTTCCGCCGCATCTTCGCCGCCGGTATTCTCATCAGCCATGATCAGGCACTCCTCTTGTTCTTGTCATTCATAGCGGCGACGTCCAGCACTTCAGGCTGTTGCGCTTCGTGCGGGTGCTCGGTGCCGGCATAAACCTTCAACTTGGTCAGCACTTGACGACCCAGGGGTCCCTTGGGGACCATCCGCTGGACGGCCTTTTCAATCACCCGCTCCGGATGCCTGCCCTCCAAAATCTTCCCGGCCGTGACACTTTTAATACCGCCCGGATAGCCGGTATGGCGATAATAGATCTTGTCGGCTAGCTTTTTGCCAGTCAATTGCACCTTGTCCGCGTTGATCACGACAATATGGTCACCACAGTCCATATGCGGGGTAAACATAGGCTTGTGCTTGCCCCGGAGCCGGCCGGCGATAATCGTGGCCAGACGGCCCAGAACTAGGCCTTCGGCATCGATCACGAACCATTTTCGTTCGATCTCTGACGCTTTTGCGGAATAGGTTTTCATAATTTGTCCTCAATTGTATCCGGGCGGTCAGGCAAAGACCTGTCCCGGTCCGGCGGCGCGCAGTATGTCAGAAACAAATTTAGGGTCAAGCCGAATTTTTCCAGTGTTTTCAATCTATTGGTATACGCTACTATAGTAGCTCTAATAATTAGACCCTTCATGACAAGCATTGCCGGGGCGCGCTAAACTAACTAAGTTTTCTGCCATTCTGGGCCCGACCCCGGACGATATTTATGACATCCAATTGCTACGGAGAATGCCGGTGTCCCTATATGTTCCGCCACAGGCCGTGTCTGCATCCCGTCGCGCGACCGTTGGCACCTTGTTTCATAGCCGGGTGCCGGTTAATCCCCAGCATCCGGCGGTGGTCGATGGCGATCGGGTACTGACCTATAGCGCGTTGGAAGCGCGCTCCAACCGGCTGGCGAACGGCTTACTGGCATTGGGCCTGCGGCGCGGGGACCGGGTCGGACTGCTGGCCCGCAATTGCCTGGAGTATGTGGAGATCGAGCTGGCGGCGGCTAAGGCGGGGCTAATCGTGGCCGCCCTGAACTGGCGCCTTGGGGACCGAGAACTACGCCATTGTATCAGTTTGGTGGAGCCGGAGGTGGTGATTGTGCAAGCGGATCTGGCCGCAACACTGGACCGCCTGGATCTCGCACCGCGCCGCCGCTTTGTTCTGGGTACCGATTACGAAGACTTCCTGGCGGCCGCGGCGGACGATTATCGAGACCTGGAAATAGATCCCGAAGATGGCCTGGTCATCCTCTATACCTCCGGCACCACGGGGTTGCCCAAGGGCGCCTTGATTAGCCACCGGGCCATGATAGCGCGGGCGCTGTGCGGCGCCTCTGAATTGCAAATTCCTATTGGCGATAATTTCTGCGCCTGGGCGCCGTTCTATCACATGGCCTCTACCGACCAGGCGCTTTCTACGGTGATGCGCGGCGGCACGGTGCATGTGATCGATGGCTACCAACCGGACCTGCTAATCGATGTTCTAGAACGCGAGGTAATGCGGTTTTTCATTCTGATGCCGGGCATGATCGGACCCTTCGCGGCTATTCTAGAGGCCCGAAAGGTGAAGGTGAAAAGCGTTGGCTTGTGTGGCGCCATGGCCGACCTGGTCCCGCGCGAGGATATTGCGGCTATCACCCGAGCCATGAATGCCCCCTACAACAATACCTTTGGCGCGACCGAGACCGGTCTGCCCCCCGCGACCTCCAGCCTGATCCCCATTGGCGTCGCGCCCACCAATCTGGCCAAGCGGCAGTCGGCGTTTTGCGAGATGCGCCTGGTGGATCCCGACGACAACGACGTACCTATTGGTACGCCAGGAGAGGTTGCCATGCGTGGCCCGACCTTGTTCAGCGGTTATTGGAATGCCCACGAAGCCAACGCCAATGACTTCCGCAACGGCTGGTTCCATATGGGTGATGTGCTGCGCCGCAACGCTGACGGCAGTCTCGATTACGTAGACCGGGTAAAATATATGATCAAGTCCGGGGGCGAGAATATTTACCCGGCGGAGATTGAGCAGGTTCTGTTGACAGATGTGCGGGTGCACGAGGCGGTGGTAGTGCGCCGGCCCGACCGGAAATGGGGCGAGGTGCCCGTGGCTTTCGTCGTCATGGCCGATATCAGCCTGACTGCGGACTATCTTATGGATCTGTGCCGGGAGAATTTGTCCTCGTACAAACGGCCCAAGGATATCATCTTCCTAGCCGAGGATGAGTTACCCCGCTCGACCACTGGCAAGGTTCAGCGCCATGAACTAGAAGCGCGCCTGCCTGATAGTTGAGCGGATGTTCGAGATTGCCTGGGCCTAGCCAGGATAGGTTCAGCGGCTAAGGCAGGCGGCGGCGCAGGCGTCCAGGATGGCGTCACTATCAATACCGTGCACACGGTATAGATCTGCGATATCACCCGACTGGCCAAATTTTTCCACACCAAGGCTAAAGACCCGCCGGCGCGATGCCGAACCCAGCCATGACAGGGTCGCGGGATGGCCGTCGATCACCGTGACCAGGGCGGCATCCGGCGACAGCGGATCAAGCAGGCGGCCAATATGGCTGCGCGCCTCGTATCGCCCCGAGGCGCGGTGCCGCCAGGCATGGCTCCAGTCCCGATAGGCCAGATCGGGCGAGGTCACCACCAGCAAACCGGCGCCCGGCACGTCTTCTAGAATTTCGCCATGGGCCGCCATCGCTTCCGCCGTAACCGCGCCACAACAAACGATGGCAAGTTCCGCGCCCCGCTGCGGCGGATGCAGCCAATAGGCCCCGGCGACGACCTGTTCGCGTAATTCCGGTGTCATGGCGCGTACCGGCTGCGCCAAGGCGCGGGTCGTCAGGCGCAGATAGACCGATCCGCCGTCCGCTTCCTGCATATGCCCGAAACCCCACTGCATGATCTCGGCCAACTCGTCCACGAAGGCCGGCTCGAACGCGCTCAAGCCATCCTGGGCCAGGCCGATCAATGGTGTGCCGATTGATTGGTGCGCCCCGCCCTCCGGCGCCAGGGTGATGCCTGAAGGGGTGCCGATCAACATGAAACGGGCATCCTGATAACAGGCATAGTTCAGCGCATCCAGGCCGCGGCTGACGAACGGGTCGTATAATGTGCCGATCGGCAAAAGACGCTTGCCGAATAACGAATGGGACAGGCCAAGGGCGGCCAGGGTCAGAAACAGATTGTTTTCGGCAATACCCAGTTCAATGTGCTGGCCGTCGGGATGCATGCTCCAACGCTGGGCGGAGACGACTTTCTCTTCGCGAAAAGTATCCTCCCGGCTGTGGCGGTCAAAGATACCGCGGCGGTTGACCCAGCCGCCCAGATTAGTGGACACGGTGACGTCGGGCGAGGTGGTCACGATGCGCCCGGCGAATTCGTCATCCCTGGCGGCGATATCAAACAGGATACGTCCGAAGGCTTCCTGGGTGGATATGGCTTTGCCAGTATCCGGTTTTGACAACTGGGCCGGCACCGCGATGGTGGCGGCGTAATGGTGCCGGCTGGGTCCCTGGGTGAAAGGTACCCGGCCCAGAAATTGACGTAATTCCTCTTGGTCCACCTCCAGGCCGGCCATGGGTTCCCATTCCTCGCCTGTGGGCACGCCCATGCTGGCCTGAAATTTAGCCATTTGTTCCGGGCTCATCAATCCGGCGTGGTTATCCTTGTGACCAGCCAGGGGTAATTCCTTGCCCTTTACCGTATAGGCGATAAAACAGGTCGGCTCGTCACCTTCTATATTTTGAAAGCAATCCAGTACCGAGGCCATATCGTGGCCGCCCAGATTGGTCATCAAACCATGTAAGTCCGGGTCTTCGTAATCCTCAATGATCGGGCGCAGGCCGGGCACGTCGCCGAGATCTTTGCGCAGATGTTCGCGCCAGCCGGGCCCGCCCTTGTACGTCAGGGCGGAATACAGCGAGTTCGGACAATCTTCGATCCACCGGCGCAAAGCTTCGCCGTCGCTGGTTGCAAAAGCTGACTGCAGCATGGTGCCATATTTCAGGGTAATCACTCGCCAGCCGGTGGTGCGGAAAATATCGTCGAGCCGGCCAAACAAGCGGTCGGAGATAACCGAATCTAGGCTTTGGCGGTTGTAATCTACGATCCACCAGGTGTTGCGCACGTCGTGCTTCCAGCCCTCCAGCATGGCCTCGAAGACATTGCCCTCGTCCAGTTCTGCGTCGCCCATTAAGGCGACCATGCGGCCGGTGGGCACAGCGTCACCCTGCCATTGCTTCAGCGCGACGTAGTCCTGCACGAGCGCCGCGAAGGCGGTCATGGCGACGCCCAGGCCGACGGAGCCAGTGGAGAAATCTACCTCGTCGACATCCTTGGTACGTGAAGGGTAGGATTGTGCTCCGCCCAGAGCACGAAAGTTGAACAGCATCTCGCGGCTTTGCCGGCCCAACAGATATTGAATGGCATGAAACACCGGACTGGCGTGTGGCTTCACCGCGACCCGGTCCGCCGGCCGCAGAACGTTGAAATACAGCGCCGTCATCAAAGTGGTCAACGAGGCGGATGATGCCTGGTGTCCACCAACTTTCAGGCCGTCGCGGTTGGCACGCAGATGATTGGCGTTGTGGATCATCCAAGAGGAAAGCCACAAGACCTTGCGTTCAAGGGCGCTAAGGAGTTCCAGTTCCCGCGCCCGGTTGGAGGCCGCATCTGTTTTTTTCTTGTTTGCCGGCTTGCGCATCAACTGGTGCCTTGTGCTTTGAGGGTGTGTGGCACTATAGCCTGCCCGAGCCGTAAAGGCATTACGGCAAGAGGCAAAAATGCCGCGGCATGGGCGGACCATCCGCGGTGGCAGGAATTGAAGACGAATTTGTTGTGAATCGTGCCGCTGCTATGGCTTCAGGACGGATGGTACATTTCCGAGAATACATCCGCCGCCAAGATGCGTCGATCGCTCCGGTCATCAATGCCGGGCGTGGAGATGCGAAAGGTAATATGTTGGATACCCTGAGATCCTATGGTCACGGCCTTGATGGGGGCTGTCTCCTCAAGGTCATACGCCACACGGCGTTGGAATATATCACCCTGGGTCGGGGTAATTCATGATCCCGGTCGACGGAAGAACATGCCAAAATCCCTACAAAGAAAAGCTCAATTGGTGGTCTTCGGCATTACATTAACCAATGCGTTGTATGATTTATTTTAATGGGGCGATTGTAGATTTTAAGCTTTTATGAGGCGTTCCGGGCCGGGTGGTCGTAGCGACAACCTAGGATATTATGCGGCGGGGACTTTGCCGCTGGCCAAATCATCCGAACTGGCCTCGGGGCCGCGCCGCGCGGGGGGGCCATAGCCGCCGCCGCCGGCCGTTTCAATGCATAACTGGTCGCCGGTATATAGGGTCGCAACCTGTTTGGAGGGGATGATTTCCTCGCCTCCACTTGCACGTAAAATACGAGCCGAGGCCAGGCCGCCGGGTTCTCCGCCCTGACTGCCCCGGGCGGCATGGTTATGCCGTTCTCCGCGGTAGGTGACCGTCACTTCGCCCGACATGATTTCGTATACCCGTCGGCAGCCTAGGCCGCCGCGAAATTGCCCCGGCCCGCCCGATCCGGGGCTTAAGCCAAAATGGTGCACCCGAATAGGTGCATCAAGCTCCAGCGCCTCTACCGGAAGGTTCATGCAATTGGTTGCATCGGTCTCGATCATATCTACACCGTCGTGACGGCTCGAGGCGCCGCTGCCCGATGCAATTAAATCGCCCACCACGAATGTTGAGCCGTCTTCCCGCTGGCCGCCGAAAGACAGGATCAGCAATTCGCCGCCTGAATCCGCTGGGATGCGGTCGGGCAAGACGTCCTTCAAGGCGCCCAGGATGCAACCGGTAATCCGTTTGATGGTGGCGGTGCGGGAATTGACCGGCGCGGGGGCTTTCGGATTGACCAGGCTGCCTTCGCGCAGGATCAAGTGGACGGGGCGGAAACAGCCGCCATTGGTAGGGATCTCCGGATCCGTGATCGCCCGCACGGCAAACAGCGCCGCTGCCGCCGTGCCTGACGGCACACAGTTGAAGGGACCGCGCACCTGATCCGCCGTACCTTCGAAGCTGCAGGTTATCTCACCATCCTGAACCTGGACCGTGGCCTTGATGGGGATCGGCCGGTCCAGTTCGATGCCGTCATTGTCGAGATGATCCGTGTAGCTGTATATGCCGTTGGGGATAGCGCGCAGCGATGCCCGCGTCATTTGTTCCGATCTGTCGAGCAATTCACTACAAGCGCTCTGCAACAGTTCGGCGCCGTATTTTTCTGCAACCTCGTCCAGGCGCCGCGCACCTACGGTGCAGGCCGCGATTTGCGCGTTCAAATCGCCCATGAAGGCGTCGGGCATGCGCACGTTTTGCCGCATCATGGCGATGAAAGTCTCGTTCATAACACCGCCGTCGCGCAATTTCAGGGGCGGGATCCGAACGCCTTCCTGAAATACTTCTGTTGCATTGGTGGGGACGGAACCGGGCGCCATGCCGCCGACGTCCTGGTGATGGGTCATGGCGGCGGCCAGGGCGATCGGTTTGCCGCGGTGCATGATCGGCATGGCGACGGCGATATCGGGCAGGTGCGTTCCGCCCAGATAAGGATCGTTCATGATCAGTAGATCGCCCGCGCCAAGGCCGGCCAGGGGAAAGCGCGTCAGAAAGGTTTCGATCACCGGGATTAGGGTGGCGAGATGAATGGGGATCGAGATGGATTGGGCTAAGGTTTCGCCGCTGACGGAAAACAGGCAGGCGGAGGCATCCAGGCCCTCCTTGACGATGGGTGAAAAGGAACTGCGCACCAGGGTCGACTGCATCTCGTTAGCGATGCCGTCCAGCTTGTTGCGCAGGACTTCCAGGGTTACCGGGTCAATGGCTGTCATCTTCATCCGTTCCCGTTTGACTAAGTTGCTCGAGGATCAGGGTCAGCGAGGGCGAGACCAGGGCCGCCCAGCCGCCGGTCAGCAAGGTCGTCGCATCCGCCTGTTCGATAATGGCCGGGCCAATGACCGTTTGCCCTGGCGGCATGGTGGCCCGATCCAGAACTGTGATCTCGACGGCGCCATCGTTGCCGGGCAAATGCACGGTGCGGCGGGCTTTTTTGATTTTCTCCCCGGTCGCTGTGGCCCGCGGCTTTGCCGAACCGCCACTTGCCGCCGGTGCGCGATGTACCGTGTGCAGATTGATAATCTTGGCCGGCGCTTCAAAACGATGGCCGTTGATGCGGTCGTGGGTTTCCAGGAAAGTTTGATAAATGTCGGTGATGGGGTCCGGCCTGGTCAGATCAACCGGCACGCCCAGATAATGGGATTGGCCAACGAAACAGACATCTGCGTAATGCCGCACGCTGCACGCCTCGGGCGCGATACCTTCGCGCACGATTAGGGCACGGGCCTGGGTATCAATTTTCCTATAGGCCTGGGCCAGATCAGGTGGCGATAGCGCCGTCAGGTCGTGGCCGAACGCAGTAGTAATCTCGTGTTCCACCGTTGCATCCAACAGGCCCTGGGCCGATAGCACACCGGGATGCGGCGGCACCAGGATGCGGCGGATACCTAGTTCTTCGGCCAGGGCGATGGCATGCAATGGCCCGGCGCCGCCCAGAGCGACCAGGGTGAAGCTGCGGGGATCGTGACCCCGGCGCACGGTGATGGCGCGAATGCCCTCGGCCATCTGGCTGTTCAAAACCCGGTGGATGCCCAGGGCTGCCCCGGCCTCGGTCAGGCCCAATGGCTGGGCTATACCGTCGGCGATGGCTGTGTGGGCGAGATTTTTTAGCAAGACGACGGTGCCAGCGGCAAAATAGTTGGGATCAAGATAGCCCAGCAGCAGCGAGGCATCGGTGACCGTCGCCGCCTCTCCACCCTTGCCGTAACAGGCGGGCCCCGGCTCTGATCCAGCCGAGCGCGGGCCAACCCGCAGGCCGCCCGCCCCATCCAACCAAGCGATGGAGCCGCCGCCCGCGCCAATGGGATTGATATCTATCATCGATACCCGCACCGGATAGCCATCAATGGCACCCTCGGTGCGAATG
>CAUZBE010000113.1:0-8390 GCA_963577885.1 Alphaproteobacteria bacterium | reverse complement strand
CTGACCGGCCACGGAGACTATGATGAAAGCAGCGCTGATTGAAAAGCACGGTGGGCCGGAAGTTCTGATATATGGCGATGTATTGGACCCGGTAGCGGGACCGGGCGAAGTCGTCGTCGAAATTCATGCTGCCAGCGTTAATGCTGCCGATTGGCAGGTCCGCGCCAACGAATACGGTTCAGATTTGCAGTTTCCCTACATTCTGGGGCGGGATTTTTCCGGAATCGTCAACGCGGTTGGCGACGGGGTTGACAATTTGAAGATCGGCGATGCGGTATTTGGCGTGTGCGATGTGGGTCAAGAGGGCGCTTATGCGGAGAAGATAGCGGTCAAGGCCGACATAATTTCCAGGAAACCGGATTTGGTCTCGCATCTTGAAGCCGCTGCTCTCGCCCTGATCGGGCTCACCGCATTGGCCACGGTCGAAGACACCTTGAAACTCAAATCGGGCGAGACGATCCTAATTCAGGGCGGTGCGGGGGGCGTCGGCGGATTCGCTGTCCAGCTGGCTAAGCATATCGGCGCCCGTGTGATCACCACTGCCAGCGCCTCAAATCATGCCTATCTGCGCGATTTGGGCGCCGATGAAATTATCGATTACAATGCCCGGAACTTTACCGAGGCCGTGTCGAACTGCGACGCGGTGTTCGATACCGTTGGCGGCGATGTTGCCGAACAGTCATTCGCCGTCCTCAAACCGGGCGGCCGGGCGGCATTTATTGCGTCGGGTGCGACGGCGCCGAAACCAACCCGAGGCGATGTCCAGTCTTTACGGCCAAAGGTCAGCCGTGACCGCGCCCACCTCGAACGCATTATGGAGCTGGTGGTGGCAGGGACCGTGCGGGTCCCGGAAATCACCCAGTATCCCCTGTCGGATGCGGCCGCGGCCCATAGAGTCAGCGAGGCACGGCACCTACGTGGAAAATTGGTCTTTAATGTTCGTTAGAGGGCCCTATGGCCATGTGCTATTAAAGCCGATGGTCGGGCGGGGCGACCCGGGGGTCTTAGGATAATGTCGCCAGACTGCTTTAACGGTATATTTGTCTCCACCCAGGCCATGGTTTACCTTGTCGGGGACCCGACAAAAACCACAACACCTAGAGCATTTTCAGTCTGAAAATGCTCAGATCTTTAGAATTAGAGAAATTATACCAATCACTTAGAATCGCCTCGCAATTCTCCTTAATTCAGAATTTCTCTAGACAATGACCGCGCCGTCGCAACGCCACGGGCGGTCCCGTTGACATTATCATAAAGGCGACGGGCGCGAATGGCCGAGGGTAAGGCAGAACAACCGGGCGGGCAGCCCCGCGGCGCGATCTCGTTGCGGCAAACGGCCTATCAGGGAATGTCCGAGGATGCCAGCCACCGCGTCGGTGACGATGCCGCCGTGCTGTGGCGGATTATCCGGCTGGCGCTGCGCTATCGTAGCCGCGTGGCGATCGCCGTCGGCGCCACCATCGCGGCGGCGCTGTTTCAGCTGGTGATTCCAGGCTTTCTGGGTACTGCCGTCGACAACGCACTTGGCCTGCTCGGCGGCGGGTCAATCCCGCCGGAAATCGCCCGCGGCGCTTTGTTCGAGGTGGCAATGTTGCTGCTCGGCGCCTCGATACTGCGCGGCGGCTTCACGCTGCTACACAACTATGGCGGCGAGGCGATCGGCCATCTCATCGCCTACGATCTTCGGCTGGCCTTCTATGGCAAGCTGCAAAGGCTCAGCTTTTCCTTTCATGACCGCGTCCATAGTGGTGAATTGATCACCCGGGGTATGCTCGATCTAGAAGGCGTCCGCATGTTCTTCAACACCGGGTTGTTGCGGCTGGTCCTGCTGGTTAATTTAATTGGCGGTGGCGCCTATCTATTGCTATCCAGCGATCTGCTTTTGGGCGTATTAAGCTTTTCCTTCGTGCCATTCGTCGCCTGGCATTCGTCAACCGCACGGCTGCGTTTGCGGGCCTTGTGGCTGGCTTTGCAGGAGCGGATGGGAATTCTTGGCCAAATCATGGACGAGAACCTGTCCGGCATCCGCGTGGTCCGCGCCTTCGGCGCCGAACCCTATGAGATCAATAAATACGACATGGCGGCCGACGATGCCATGATCATCGCCGACCAGCGGATCAAGACCCGCGCCGCGTCCACCTCCGTCATGACCTTCGCCTATTTCATCGCCATGGGCCTGGTCCTGTGGGTCGGCGGCTTGCGCGTCTTGGACGGCGCCATGACAGTCGGCCAGTTGACCGTTTTCCTCACCTTCATCACCATATTACAACAACCAGTGCGTCAATTGGGACTGCTGGTAAATGCAATCGCCAGGGCATCCACCTGCGGCGGTCGGCTGTTCGCGGTCCTTGATCTCGAGCCCGCGATCCAGGACCAGGTGGATGCCAGACCGCTGAACCCAACCAATGGCACTGTCCAGTTTAAAAACGTGTCGTTTGCTTATTCCGGCGCTCATGCTGGCGCTAGCGTGCCGCCCGTGCTACATGATATTTCGTTCACCGTGGCGCGCGGCAAGGTCCTGGGGATCGTCGGGCCGCCCGGTAGCGGCAAGTCAACCATCGCCCATCTCCTGCCGCGCTATTACGACCCCAGCGGTGGGCGCATCACTATCGACGGCCAGGATATCCGCGAGGCGACGCTCGAGACCCTGCGCCAGGCGGTGCGCATCGTGCAGCAGGATGCGTTTTTGTTTACCGCATCGCTGGAAAACAACATCGCCTATGGTGACCCCTGGGCCGATGACGGCATGATCCAGGACGCCGCGTCGACGGCCCAGATCGATGGCTTCGTCGGTGCGCTGCCACAGGGCTATGGCACCCTGGTCGGCGAACGCGGGGTTTCGCTGTCGGGCGGGCAGAAACAGCGGATTGCCATCGCACGGGCGGCGATGCTGCACGCCACCGTGCTTATTTTTGACGATTCAACCGCCGCCATCGATGCCGAAACCGAACAACGCATCCGCGAGGCGCTGAAAACGCATATGGAAAGCTGCGCCACCATCATCATTTCCCACCGTCTGGGCGCGCTGCGGCACGCCGACGAAATTGTCTTCCTGGAGGCGGGCCGCCTCGTCGAGCGCGGCACCCATGACAGCCTGGTATCCCAAGGCGGACACTATGCCGCGCTCTTCGCGCTACAGAGCCACGAGGGCGCGGAACCTCCCTCATCAACCCTGCAGGGGGCAGCGCAATGACGGATACAACCGGGCAAAACGCCGGGCGGCCGCCGCGTGCCGTCGTCGGCTCGCAGATCAGTCAGGATGAAGAGATGTTCGGGGCCGCCTTCGACGGCCGTGTCCTGCGCCGTTTCTTCACTTATGTGCGGCCATACCGCGCCCGGATTTATCTAGCACTGGCGGCGGTGCTGATCTTTACCGGTGCCCAGCTCGCCATCCCGCTGATCATCCGCTACGTGATCGACGAGGCGCTTATCGCGTCAGGTGGGAACAGCGCATTGCTGACGCTGGCGATCGTTGCTTTCAGCGCCGTGATCGTCATCAACTACGGGGCGAGCTATTTGCAGGACCGCCTGGTCGGCCTAACCGGTGAGCACGTAATTTTTGATCTGCGCCGCGCCATGTTTGTCCATCTGCAACATGTCGCGCTCGCCTTCATGGATAAGACCGAGATTGGCCGCATGATGTCGCGGCTTCAGGGCGACGTGAATTCATTGCAGGAATTCCTCGAAAATTCGATTACCGCGATTGGCGACCTCGTCCTCCTCTTCGGCATCATCGTCATCATGTTGATATTGAATTTCGAACTTGGGCTTATGACCCTTTCAGTGGTTCCGACGCTGCTCATCGTCCGCCTGATCTGGCTGCCCCGCGCCCGTCATGCCTTCCGCCGCGCGCGGGAAACTAACTCCATCACGAACGGCGCCCTGGCGGAAGGTATCCATGCGGTTCGAACGGTGCAGGGGATGGGGCGGGAAACAATCAATTTTGCGTTGTATCAGGATAAAGCCCAGGAAAACCTGGCGGCGCATCTTCGCTCGGCGAAGTTCGCCCAAGCCATGGTGCCTATCGTCGATACGCTGACCGGCGCCGCCATGGGGATCGTGGTGGTGGTCGGTGGGGCCCTGGTCCTTGATGATGCCCTGGACATCGGCGTCATGATCGCCTTCTTGTTTTACATACAGCGGTTCTTCGATCCAATCCGCTCATTGACAATCCAATACAGTGTCATGCAGCGCGCCATGGCGTCCGGCCAGCGCATCTTGGAAGTGCTCGAGGTTCCCCTCGCCATCGCAGACAAGCCGGACGCGGTTACGCCTAGCTCGATTGTCGGCGATATTGCGTTCGAAAAGGTTACCTTCGGGTACGTGCGGAACCAGCCGGTGCTGAAGGATATAAGCTTCACCGTGAAAAGCGGCGAGACGGTGGCCCTGGTGGGGCCGACTGGCTCCGGCAAAACCTCCGTCACCGCGCTGCTACACCGCTTCTACGATGTCTGGGACGGCGCCGTGACGATTGATGGGCGTGACGTCCGCGACTACGCCAAGGCCTCCCTTGGCCAGCACATCGCCATGGTATTGCAGGACCCGTTCCTCTTTACCGGAACCATCTTCGAAAACATCCGTTACCGCACCAGCGGGGCGACACGCCTGGATGTAGAAAAATCGGCGAAAGTCGTTGGCGCCCACCAATTTATCGCGCTGCTGCCCAACGGCTACGACACAATGCTCATTCAGCAGGGGCGCAACCTCTCGCAAGGGCAGCGACAACTTCTCAGTTTCGCCCGGGCGCTGGTGGCGGATGCAAAAATTCTGATTCTCGACGAGGCGACTGCCAGTATCGATAGTTACACGGAACGACAAATACAGATTGGCCTGGCCCACCTCCTCGAAGGCCGCACCGGCATCGTCATCGCGCACAGATTGGCGACCGTGCGCGGCGCGGACCGCATCATTGTCCTGCAGGAAGGCGGCATCGTTGAAACCGGCACCCACGATGCGCTGATCGCCCACCACGGACTCTATGCCAGGCTCTACGCGCTGAATTACGCATCCTTTGACGACATCCCCAAAGACATGCTGCAAGATGCAATCTCTGCCAAAGCCCGCACTTAGTGCGGCTCCGATTGATTTAAGACGCCACGGACAAATAATGCAGGCTGAACAGGTGTTCGGCGCCGGTCCAGGCGCGCACCGGCTCGCAGCCAGCCCGCCGAGCCAGATCCTGAAACTCAGGAACCAAATATTTATAGGAATTCTCGGTGTGGATGGTTTCGCCCTCGGCAAAGGTGATCGTCTGCCCGCCAAGGGAGACCGTTTGGGTCTGCAGGCTGACCAAATGCATCTCTACCCGGCCAGGGCCGACGTTATAAAAGGCACGGTGGGCGAAGGCGTCGAGGTCGAAGGCCGCCCCACATTCCCGGTTCAGGCGGGCTAACAGGTTCAGATTGAAGGCCGCCGTCACCCCCTGGGCATCGTCGTAGGCGGCGTTGAGAATGGCCTCGTCCTTTTTAATGTCTATACCGATCAACATACCCCCGCCGGGACCGACCAGGCGGGCCGAATTGGCCAGGAAGCGAACCGCCTGCTCGTGGTCGAAATTGCCTAGGGTGGAGCCAGGGAAAAACACCACCCGGCGCCCGGTACCGGACATGACCGGCAGCGTGATGGGCTGGGTGAAGTCGGCGCAAACGGCGTGCACGGCAAGGTCGGGGAAATTGTTGGCCATGGTCTCCGCGACGCCGCGCAGTACGCTGGGGGATATATCGACGGCGACAAAGTCCGCCGGGCGGTCGAGGGCGGCGAGGAGGATACCGATTTTTTCCGATGATCCGGTGCCGTATTCGATGATCGAAGCGCCATCGCCAATCAGCGCCGCCGCCTGCCCGGAAAATTCGTCCAGCAGCACCATTTCAGCCTGGGTTACGTAATACTCAGGCAATTCGCAGATACGGTCGAATAATTCGGAACCCCGTGCGTCATAGAAATACTTGCTGGGCAGGGTCTTTGGCATGGCACCAAGACCAGCCAGGGCGTCGCGCAAAAAGCTGCCCTGGTCCGGCTGGGCGTCGGTGAAGGATGCGGCCCTGGTTTCATCATTCATGGGGTCTTGCCCCTACAGGTCCGGAAGCCGGCGAATACGTTGCGGCGGTGGGGCTCGAAGAAATTCCGATGTGTACCGTGGATCATCCGCCCGCGCGTCGTCCAAGCGCCGCCGCGAAGTACCTTGGTATGGCCGAATAGCATCTCCGAATATTCCTTGTAGGCGTCGGCCGAAAAGCCTGGGAAGGGCTGGAATGTGTCGGCCGTCCATTCCCAGACGTTGCCAAGCATCTGCCGGCAACCAAAGGCGCTATCGCCGGCGGCCAGGGCCCCGACGTCGATTGGCCCCAAGGCTCGGCCATCCAGGTTGGCGCGGGCGGAATTCGGTGGCGCCGTGCCCCAGGGGTAGCACCTTTTCGCCGCCGCCAAGGTACCGTCGGCGGCCGTCTCGCCCAGGGCCGCGGCCTCCCACTCCGCCTCTGTCGGCAACCGTTGTCCAGCCCAGCGGCAATAGGCGTTGGCTTCATGCCAGCTAACGTGGATGACGGGTTCGTCGGCAGGCAACGGCAAGGTCCGCTCGAACCGCCGCAACAGCCATTTGCCCGGCCCGTCAGGCAGCCAATACACGGGATACGCTGCCGCCGCTTCCTGGCGCCAGGCCCAGCCTTCGGCCTCCCAGAACGCTTCGCGGTTATAGCCGCCACCGTCGACGAAGGCTTGAAACGCCTGGTTCGTAACCGGCGCCTTGGCTATTTCAAAGGGTTCGATGGCCACCGCATGGCCCCATTTCTCGTTGTCGAACAGAAACGGGGCGTTCCTGGCCGCGCCCAGTGCAAAGGTTCCGCCCGGCACCGCAGCCCAACCTGAATGCGGGCCCACCGCCCGTTCCCGGGAGACGTCGGCGGCGATGGCCAAACTTGGTGTCGGATAGGCCAGGGTCTGACGGCCCCAAAGAAAGGCTTCCCCATGCATGTCCTCATGAAAAATACCAAACTGATAGATGAAACTGTCCTGCTCCGTGGCCATGCCATCGTTGTTGCCGTCGCCCAGGCGTTCAGCCAGCCGATCGAACACTGCTTGCATGTATGACAGCGTTTCGGCGCGGGTCAGTAAGGGCAGATCCCACCTGTCATCGTGGGCCACGGCAATGGAATCGTAAAGCTGGTCGGCCCTGTCTCCGAGTACGGACGCAAAGCCGTAAAGCTGGCGCAGAATGAAATACTCGTAGAAATAAGCGGTATGGGCAATTTCCCACCGCAACGGGTTCACGGTGGGCAACTTCGGCCCCATAAGTTGCTCATCGTCGAGGTCGTGGACAAGTTCCAGGGTCCGGTTTCGGGTATCTTGCATGTTCGAGATTAAATGTGCGGTACTGACAGGCTCGGTCATGGAAGATCCTTGGATTGGAGACTATTGGGTGAAGATTAGCCTAATCACACCGGCTGTAAAACAGTCGAAAAACGGCAATCGGACAACGGCGCTTCGCTGGGCTGGGCTGTTGCGTAAGGCGGGTCATCGCGTGCGAATTGCCGTCGACTACTGTGGAGAGGCCACCGATTTGCTGCTTGCTATTCATGCCTGGCGCAGCGCCGGCGCTATCCAGCGTTATCGGGACCGCATGCCGGACGGGCCGCTGGTGATTGGCCTGGGCGGCACCGACGTTAATACGTTCCTGCAATCTCATCCGGAAATAACGCTGCGCACCATGGCAATGGCAGATGCCCTGATCTGCCTACATGACCTTATCGGTGAGGCTCTGCCGGGGACGCTCAGGAAGAAGCTGCATGTTATCCGCCAATCGGCATTGCCCCTGCCCGGCCCCAGGCGCCCAGCCACGCGGCACTTTGATATCTGCGTCATCGGCCATCTGCGTGACGAGAAGGACCCTTTCCGCGCGGCGCTGGCGGCCAGGCGGTTGCCGCCGTGTTCGCGCCTTCGGGTCATTCATCTGGGTAAGGCCCACACCCCCGCCTATGCCAATCGGGCCGCCGCCGAGATGGTCGCAAACCCTCGCTACCGCTGGCTCGGCGAAGTACCGGGGTGGCGGGTACGGCGCGAACTGGCAAAGACCCGATTGATGGTGATCAGTTCCCTTCAGGAGGGCGGCGCGAACGTTGTCTCCGAGGCCATCGTCGCCGGCGTGTCGGTGGTCGCAAGTGATATCGCCGGCAATGTTGGTCTGCTGGGGCGCGACTATCCGGGGTATTACCCGGTTGGCAACGAGGCGGCGCTGGCGCGATTGCTGGTCCGTGCCGAGATGGAGCCTGGATTCCTGGAGACCCTTGAAAGCCATGCGCGGCGGCTTGAACCACAGTTTCGGCCGGCGCACGAGCGGGCCGCCCTGGTTGATGTTGTTAATGCGGCCGCGAGATCAGGGTGACCGGCTCCAGATG
>CAUZBE010000112.1:0-8413 GCA_963577885.1 Alphaproteobacteria bacterium | reverse complement strand
AGGTGGCCGGGGCTGAAATTGCCTTGCGCGATTAAGCGTCCAGTGCGGTCGAACAGCGCCGTGGCGAAATCATCGCCCTCGCGCACGCCTTCGGAAAAGGCGGTATTACGCAATGTCGTCCCCAGTTCCTCGGCTATGGACATCAAGGTATTCCAAATCACCGTCAGGGTGATCGGATCGATGGGCGCCTCGGCTGACATTTCTGAGGATCTCTCGGTCATACCGTGACCTCCTGTGCAATTTCAATAATCAGATGCCCAGCGGCGCTAATCCGGGCCACATCACCCGGCAATACTACCGTGGTGCTGTCCGGATCTTCAATAATCGCGGGTCCGGTGACCTCCGTACCGCTGGAAATAGCTTGGCGATCGATAATTGGGGTTTCTACATAGCCGCCCGCTTCCGGGAACCAGGCGGGCCGGACGCCCCGCCCTGGGCCGTCTGCTGCAATGGCTGATGTTGGAGGGCGGGCCATGGGCGCGCCTTCGCGGCCGCTGGGCAGGGTCGCGACCAGGGTCCAATCCACCGCCTCGATGCGGGCTTCGGGGTCGAGGAATTTATGCTTTTGCAGATAGGCCCTATTAAAAGCGGCTATGGCAATGGCGCCGTAGTCATCACCAATGGCGCCGCCAGGTAAATCGACCTGCACCTCAAAGCCTTGGCCGGCATATCGCATGTAGCCATAGCGGGACCATTTTGGCGGTGTGGTGACGTCGAACTGTGCCACATCCCTTTGTGCGCGGGCTTCGAGTTCATCGTAGACTGCCGCGATGGCGGGGCCGACGCCCTCGTCCAACAGCATGACCTTGGTGGTGGAAACGTCAATCCGGGGGGCCGCCTGCAACAGCCCGATTGCGGACCCTACTCCCGCGCCATAGGGCACGATGACCGTGGGGATGTCCACCGCCCGGGCCAGCCGCGCCGCATGCAGGGGGCCTGCGCCGCCAAAGGCGATCATGGCATAGCGCCGGGGGTCGCGGCCCTGCTCCACCGAAACGATGCGAAGGGCGTTTTCCATGTTCATGGTGGCCACTAGATGGATGCCCCAGGCCGCGGCGCCCAGTTCCAGGCCCAGGGGCGCGCCGATCTCGGCCATGATTCCCGTGGCGGCGGCGGCCCCGTCCAGGGCCATGGTGCCGGCGTTGAACCAGTCGGGATTGATATAACCCAGCACCACATTGGCATCCGTGATGGTCGGCAACTCGCCGCCCCGGCCATAGCAGATAGGTCCGGGATCGGCGCCTGCGCTTTCTGGGCCGACCGCGATCATGCCCATTTCGACCCGCGCGATGCTGCCGCCCCCCGCCCCGATTTCCAATAATTCCACGGCCGGCGCGTTGATTGGCAGGCCGCTGCCCTTTTTATAGCGCACATGGTCGATCTCGAAAGTTGGCATGATGGCCGGCGCGCCGCCGTCTACGGCGCCCAGTTTGGCGGTGGTACCGCCCATATCGAAGGTAATGACATGATCCCGGCCCTCGCTTTTGCCGACGAAACTGCCCATCAGAACGCCGGCAGCGGGGCCGGATTCGATGATCCTGATCGGGTATGTTTTGGCGATACCGGGCGAGACTAAACCGCCGCTGGATTGCATGACGAACAAGTCCCGGGTGTAGCCCAGTTGCCGCAGGGCCTCCTCCAACTGGGTGATATAGCGCCCTACGATGGGCCTTATGTAGGCGTTGGCGACTGTGGTGTTGGTTCGTTCGTACTCGCGAAACTTCGGTGCGACGTCCGATGAAAGAGAGACCGACAATTCCGGCGCCCGGGCTTGGATGCGGTCCCGGATCGCCTGTTCGTGAGCCGGGTTGGCATAGGAATGCAACAGTGATACCGCCACGGTTTCCCGCCCCGAGGCAAGCATGGCATCGATGGCCCGGTCCACGGATGCCGAGTCCAGCGGCGTAACGACAGCGCCGTCGGGATCGACCCGTTCGAACACCTCTGAAATGTGGCGGCGAGGCACCAGGGGTTCCGGCTTGTCGATATAAAGGTCGTAGGTTTCATAGCGTTTTTGACGGCCGATGATCAGGACGTCGCGAAAGCCCTCGGTTGTAATCAGGCCCGTGGCCGCGCCCTTGCGCTCCAGCACCGCGTTGGTGGCCACAGTGGTCGCGTGCAGGACGCTATCGATAGCGGCGGCCTTTATGCCAGCCAGGCTGAACAGCCTTTCCAAGCCCGCCAGCACCGCCTCGCCCGGATCATGGGGCGTGCTGGGCACCTTCAGGAAATGGCTGGCGCCGCCGTCTTGCAGGACAAAATCGGTGAAGGTGCCGCCGATGTCGAACGCGACCCGGATCATCGGCTGGTGGTCTTCATCCGGCGGACAGCTCAGCGTGGGTTTGATCGAGGGTTCGGCCTAGCTTTTCCACCATATCGTCGATTTCTGCTTCCGTAATCACCAGGGGCGGGGCGAAGGCCAGACGATCGCCGATCACCCGCAGGATCAAACCATTGGCCCGCCCGATCCTATCGACTACGGCGCCGGCGCGGCCCGCAGCGAACGGCGTGCGTGTCGCTTTGTCCTGCATCAGCTCCATGCCGGCAAGAATGCCGACCCCGTGGACGTCCCCAACCAGAGGGTGTTCGGCCAAGTTTTGCAGGCCTTTGATCATGCGCCCACCAGCCCGCTGGGCAATTTCGACGATATCCATTTCCTCATAAATCTTGATGACTTCCAGGGCGACGGCGGTGGTAACAGGATGGCCCGCATGGGTATAGCCGTGGGCGAAGGCGCCCAGCTTGTCGCTTTGCGCCAACATGGCTTGATGGATTTTATCGTTCACCATCAGGGCGGATATGGGTTGATAGGCCGCAGATAGGGCCTTGGCGCAGGAAATCATATCGGGCTGTAGATCGAAGGTCTGGCTGCCCCACCAATTGCCCGTGCGGCCGAAGCCGCAGACCACCTCGTCGGCGACGAAGAGCACGTCATACTTTTTCAACACCGCCTGCATTTTTGCAAAATAGGTTTTCGGCGGCACGATAGCGCCCCCCGCCGCCATGACCGGCTCGGCGAAGAAGGCGGCGACGGTGTCCGGCCCCTCGGCCAAGATCAACGTTTCCAGGGCCTCGGCCATGCGGGTAGCGAAGTCCTCCTCGCTCTCGCCGTCGATGTGTTGGCGGTAATAGTGTGGGAATTCCGTGTGCCGCATCATGGGGAGGGGCAGCGCGAAATCGGCATGCATGTCGGGTTTTCCCGAGACGCTGACGGAGGCGATGGTGCTGCCGTGATAGCCCCGTTCTCGCCCGATGATTTTGATTTTTTCCGGCCGCCCCATGGCTGCCTGATAGTACCACGCCAGCTTTACGGCCGTGTCGTTGGCTTCCGAACCGGAGCATTGAAACAGCACCTTCGACATGGGCACCGGTGCCAACTGCACCAGTTTTTCGGCTAGATCGATGCTGCTCTCGTGCGCGGTGTGGCGGTAGGTGTGGTAATAACCCAGCTTGCGCATCTGGTCATAGGCGACCTTGGCGATGCGCTCGTTAGCGGAAAAGCCCAGGGCCGCGCACCATAAACCGGCTACGGTTTCCATATAGCGGTTGCCGTTTTCATCCACCACATAGACGCCGTCGCCATGACTGATGATGACTGGGCCAATCTCGGCATGGCGGCGCATATTGGTCTGGGGATGGATATGGTAGGCGACATCCCGGGCGGCGGCGGAATTGGGCATGACGTTCATGGGCGGACCTCCGGCTAGATTCTGGATTAGATGGGGCCAGTCTAGCCACTAATTGAAGGCGGGGGCTACCTCTTCTTGAAAGCGGTGCATCTGTTCCCGGACCATGGAGTCGGGTTTATTGCCCACGTTGAAATACAGAATAACCTCCTCGATCCCCGCCGCCTCGACCTTTTTCAGGTTGTCGATGATCTTGCTGGGCGGGCCGATCAGAATGGAGCGTTCGCCCAGGTCCTCCTTCTTCATGGTTTCTAGGATGCGGATAATGTCCAGGAAGTAATGCATGGTCGGCGGCGCCTTGGCCGGATCGTCGGGAAAGGCGGGCAGAACGCAATGCTTGAAATAGGCCATCTGGCGGTCCCGGCCATAGTCCTCGGCGCCCGCATCATCGGCAATATGGATGAAATAACTGCACATGGCGCGGCCGGGGGTATTACCCAGGGCGGTACATTTAGCGCGATAGCTCTCGACGGCCGGTTCCAGGCCGCCATAGACCATACCGGCGGCAAAGGGCGCATAGATGATGTTCAGGCCATGTTTCGCCGCCATGTCGGCGGAGGTTTCCGAAAACGAGGCGACGTAGAAGGGGATGGGTTTTTGCACCGGTTTAGGCGTGATCGCCATTTCCGGGATGTCAAAGAACTGCCCCTTGTGGGACCAGGGGCCCGGCGAATTCCAGGCCTTCAGCACGACTTCCATGCTTTCTTCGAAAATTTCCGCCGAGTCCATAAAGGGCGCGCCAAAGGGGGTGAATTCCCGGCGGTCATAGCCGCGTCCGGCGGCGAAATCCACCCGCCCGCCCGAAATCAGATCTATGGTCGCCCATTCCTCCGCCACATGCAGGGGATGGTGCAGGGGCAGGACACTGACGGCGGGGGCGAGCCGGATCGTCTCGGTTTCGGGGATGATACTTGCCAAGAGGGTCCCTGGCCGTGAATTAACCCCGAGCGAATCGAAATGATGCTCGCCAATCCAGGCCGAGTGATAGCCCAGGCGGTCGGCCAATATGGCCTGGGCGCGAATTTCGCTAATAAACTGATTGGAGCTGCGCGGATTGTCCGGATAGGCGTTGTCGGACAGCGTAAAATAGCCGAACTTCATAATATGGGTTTCCCATCAATGGCATCTTGGCGGCGGTCTGTTGCGGTCAAATTGCTAAATTCCCACTGGAACTCTATCATAACATCGCGCTTGGGATGATCTGGGAGTGTGGCAATGTCGGAAAATTTGGTGGCTGGCGAGCTTGGGCCGAATTCCTTTCAGGCCCAGGGGTTTCTCAGCCCAATCCGGGTTTTGTCCGAGGTCGATGCCACGCGGCTGGGTCATAAGGTCGCCGGAATTTACGAAGATTACGGCGTTGCCGCCAAGGACTATCTTGGTGGCAATGCCCACTTTATTTTCCCCGCGCTATTTGAATTGGTCTGTAATTCGGTGGTTCTGGATCACGTGGAAAAAATTCTGGGCCCGGATATCATGTGCTGGTCGGCTTCGTTCTTTTCCAAACCGGCGCGGGATGCAAGCTATGTCTCCTGGCACCAGGATCTAACCTATTGGGGCCTGGCGCCGGCCGATATTGTCACCGCTTGGGTCGCTTTGACGCCCAGTAACAGGGAAAACGGCTGTATGCGTGTTATGCCGGGCAGCCACGGCCGGGGACAATTGAGCCATAGCGATACATTTGCGGCGCAAAATCTTCTCAGTCGTGGCCAGGAATTGGATGTCGCGGTGGATGAGGGCCAGGCGGTTGATCTGGTACTGCAACCGGGGGAGATGTCCTTGCATGACGTTCTAATCGCACATGGTTCCCAGGCCAATTGTTCCGACCAGCCCCGGCATGGCTTCGCCATCCGTTATATTCCCACCTACTGCAAACAAGTCGGCGGCCGCACGACCGCCCTGCTGGTGCGGGGAGAGGACCGCTATCATCATTTTGACCCGGTGCCTCGGCCACAGGCGGATATGCATCCTGACGCCGTGGCCTTCCGGGAAAAGGCCAACGCAGCCGTCAAGGCCATCCTGATGGACGGCGCCCAGATTTAGGGTCTGGACAAGCCAAGCGGCCTAGGCATGGCCGGTCATTCAGCGGTATGATCCTGGCAACCCGAGCAATATAATTTTATGGAGAGTAAGTATGGCATTGGAAATTATCGGCTTTTCCCGCTCGAACTTTGTCCGCACGGTGCGCATGGTGGCCCAGGAAAAGGGCGTGCCATACGAGCAAATCCCAGCCTTGCCCCATTCCGATGAAGTCAAGGCGATCAATCCCCTGGGCCAGGTCCCGGTGATGCGTCATGACGGCCTGGATCTGGTGGAATCCCACGCCATCACGCAATACATCGACACCGCTTTTGATGGCCCGGCTCTGGTGCCGACAGACCCCAGAGAGGCTGCGCCCATTAACCGTTGGATTTGCACGGTGAATACCTCGGTCGATCAGCTTTTTATGCGCCGCTATGTGGTCGAATACGCCTTCCACAAGGACGCGGACGGCAATGTGGTACGAGATGAGATAGACAAGGCGGTGAGGCGCCTGCCCAAAATGTTTGCCTTGTTGGAAGCGGGCGTTGCCAAGGGCTATTTAGGCGGCGATGCCTTCTCCATGGCCGATTGCTTCTTGATGCCGATCCTGGCGGCGGTGCAGAATTTTTCTGAAGGCAAGGAAAATTTCGAAAAAAGCCCGAACCTGCAGGCCTATTTTGCCAAGGTTTCAGAGCGCCCTAGCTTTGCCGAGACGGCGGCCTAGAACGTTTCCACCTAATCCCGGAAGTTCACGTATTGCAGGGGGTGGGATAGCTTCATCTCCTTGATCAGGGCGATGGTGTCCTGCAAATCGTCGCGCTTTTTACCGGTGATGCGCAATTCGTCGCCCTGGATCGCGACCTGGGTTTTCAGCTTGGCGGCCTTGATGGCCTTCACCATCTTTTGCGCCAGGTCCCGCTCGATCCCCTGTTTGATCACAACCGTCTGACGCACGCTATTACCAGAGGCTTTCTCCGGCTCGGCAAATTCAAAAGCGTTGTGGTCAACCTTGCGCTTGGCCAGATAGCCACGCAACAGCTCCTGCACCTGCTTCAACTTTAATTGGTCATCCGCCCGGATTGTCAGAACTTCATCGGTCCGCTCGATCGAGCATTGGCTGCCCTTAAAATCAAAGCGGGTGGAAATTTCCCGCATGGCGCCTTGTATGGCATTGTCCACTTCAGGCAATTCCGTGCGCGAGACGACATCGAAGGAAGGCATGGCGGTCGGCTTCTCCTTATGGCGAGGGTCCGTTGATTATAACGCCAACAGTCAAAGCCGATCCAGTGCCCAGAGCAGTTCCGGGCTATTCTGGGATGCCTTTCTGAATACCAAGGGTTTGGCGAATAGCTGGAATTCAGCTGCCGTAAATTGCTAAAATCGGGCTGCGCCATGATTTGATAATGGGTCTAACTATCGGTATTTATTTTAAAATATTGGCAATATTCTAAATGAACAATAAAACCGTGTTTTCATTTTCTCGGTAATTTATTAGTGTTATCAATATGTTATCGTAACGCCGTGTTTTTTGCCCGCGAGTTGGCCTTGGAAATTGCATGTGGATTTACAGGATTAACTTTTCTGTTCGCGCGAAAGTTTGACCTGTATGAGCACGATGGAGGCGAGAATGCTTCGCAGCATTCTAAAGACGATTACATGTACCGCCGTCGTGGCCATATCCGTTGCTCAGGCGGTGGAGGTTACGGACAGCAGCGTGAACGGCAACACAAACAGCGTTATAAGGGGCACCGGCGACGGCGCTGCAAAATAGAAAATCGCGGCATGATGAGTATGCCTACCGTGGAAATACTGAGCGGGCCTGTGCTCATGAGACAAAAGCTGTCCGGGCGCCTGCTGGTGGGGGCGTGCCCATGGCGGGCATGTCCAAAGGGCGCAGGTACATGGGGGGCCTGCCGGCTGATGCGTTCCGCAGCCTGCATTTTTTGCACGGCATCAAAATCGGCGATCCGGAGACGGGCGCCGGGTTTGCCATGCCCGAAACCAGTTAGGTTAGCTTCGGCATAAATATTGTTGCTGGCTGGACTGACAAGTCTCGTGTGTTGAAAATCTGCCGCGGCGGCAAGCTCCTCAATGCCAACGACGATTGGAGCCTACTAGATCGAGATGACAAACGCTTCAGCGGCATTGGCGGTATCGTATTCGAAAGGCGCATTGATAGTTATGTGGAAGACGGTCAAGTCGCAGGGGGGCGAATACCTTCGCGTCGATTGTTCAAGGGCTGGACTTTCGGCTAGTCGTGAATAAAGGGTAGGGGTTAAGCGATAAGCTGTCAGAAATCACGTCGGCTCTGTTCAAGGAATTTGCTCAGAAAGGCAGGTACATTGCTTGTTTGCTTTAATTTCTACAATCACCTTAAATTTTGCAATCAGAGTACATTACTAATAATTATTCACGGTTCCTGCGACTGCGAGAGGTGTGGCGTTGGTGCAAGCCCCTGATCAGGTATTCATGGCCTGAAAAATCGAACCTCCAGCAAGCGTGGATGGCCGGCAAGAAAACCCATGCCGCAGATATCAGAGACGCCAAAGGATTGGGTAGAGTTCGAATATGCTCTAGGTTTGACAGCGGTATAATTTGGGGAGGGGGCAATGGCGAAATACCTGAAACAGGGTCTGGGGCAGACGGAGGTGGACGAGGCCGATGCCAAAGTGCGGGCGCAGGTTGAATATATTCTGGGCGATATCCAG
>CAUZBE010000111.1:0-8415 GCA_963577885.1 Alphaproteobacteria bacterium | reverse complement strand
GAGAGCGGCCTGGCGGCGTGGGGCAATCAGCGGCTCGGTAAGTTTCAGCGCGTGGACCGATGCGAATTCCGCGGCGAATTTCCCCGTGCCACCCACGTCAAGGTATTGAAGCGCGTCCTCCGGGATTCTTACTGGGCGGGGCGGGAGCGGAGTATTTGAGCGTGCGGCGGCACGGCATGTTCCGCCTGGTAATTTCGGGAACCGCCCGCCCATGACTTCACGTGGATATAGCCTTGCCTTCCCAGCCGGCGCGGCGCTGGTCGTAGGCGGTACGGGCGCCATCGGCCAGGCTGTTGTCGGCGCGTTCGCAGAGGCCGGCTACGATGTGGCCTTCACCTACCGGCGCGAAAACCCGCGGGCAAAGGCAATCGCGGCTATTGTCGAGGGCGCTGGCCAACAGGCATTGCCGCTGGTCCATGACCTGCGTTGCCATGAAACGGCCGTCGGTCTGGTCGGCGCGGCGGTGGAGGGGCTGGGGCCAATCCACGCCATCGTCTATGCCGCCGGGCCCGATATATCGACAGATTATGTGAGCCTGACCGCGTTGGCGGAATGGATGGAAACCATCGACACTGACGTGAATGGTTTTTTCAGTCTGGTTCGCGCGGCCATCCCGCATCTTCGTCAGAGCGGCGGCGCCATTACCGCGGTCACTACGACGGCCACCCGGCGCTACCCCGGCAAGGATGTCCTGTCGGCGGTGCCGAAGGCGGCGGTGGAGTCTCTTATCCGTGCCGTGGCGTTGGAGGAAGGGCGGTTCGGGATTCGGGCCAACGCGGTGGCCCCCGGTTGGGTTGATGCCGGCCTGGGCGCGCGTATAGTAGCAAATGAACATATGGGTCAAAGCAACGTATTGGCGACCCGTATCCTCCTGCGTCGATTTGGTGCGGTCGAGGAGATTGCCGCGGCCGTGATGTTCCTGTCGTCGCTACAGGCCGGCTATGTGACCGGTCAAGTTATGGCCGTGGATGGCGGTTGGCAAATATGACGGCCGGTAAAAATCGAATGAGGATCGCAGGGTGACCACGGGTGTGTACGTTGTGGGTCTTGGCAACACGGACATGGACTGGAACCTCGGGGTCTCGACCGAGATGTTGTTCCTGCAGGCCATAAAGGCCGCCCTGAAGGATGCCGGGCTGACAAAACAGGATATCGACGGCTTCAGCGGACGCTGGACGGCGCCAGGCGGGACAGCCATGCATCCGGGCTCCGCGGATTGGAGCACGCTGCTGGGTCAACCGCTCAGCTGGATCGGCGATACCTATCCCCAGGGCCCACCTGGATTGATGGACGCGGCATCCGCGGTCAGCGCGGGGGCCTGCACTGTCGCCGTAGTGGTCAGCGGCCAAGGTGCACTGGGCGACGGCCTGGCTGACTATACGACGCCCCACAACGAGTTCGTGGCCCCCTACGGCGCCTTCACCGCGGCCAGCTTTGCCCTGGTCGCGCAACGCTACCTGCACGAACTCGGTCCCAGCCAGGGCGCGGCGGTCCGCCAGGACATCGCCCGCATCGCCGCGGCGGTACGCAACGGCGGCAGCCAAAACCCCGAGGCTGTGTTGAAAGACCGGGGCGAGATAACCCCTGAAAAGGTTCTGGCGTCGAAACCGGTGGCGCTGCCCCTGCGTTTGTTCGACATTTGTCTGGCCAACGAAGGAGCAACCGCCATCATCGTTGCGTCCAAAGCCATCGCGATGGATTGCCCGGCGCCGGTCGAAATTCTCGGCGTCGGCTGCGAATGGCAGCGCCAGCAGTACACCATGGCGCCCCGGTTCGACGAGAACTGGACGGTCGGCGCGGCGGGGGCCGAAAAAGCCTTTCGCATGGCCGGGCTGCGGCCCGAGGACATCCAGGTTCGTTCGTTCTACGACGCGACATCGTTCGAAATCGCCCGTCAGTTCGAAATTCTGGGCTATTGCGGCTTCGGCGACGGCGCCGCCTTTGCCGTCGAGAACGGCATCGGCGTTGATGGCAAGCTCCCGACCAACACCGATGGTGGATTATTATCCTACAGCCATACTGGATTTGGCGGGCCACACACCCGCGCTTCCTATGCCATCCGCCAGGTTCGCGGCACGGCCGGCAGCGGCCAGGTCGCCGGGGTGCAAACCGCCCTGTCATGCGGCGCCGGTTCTGGCGCGCAGTATCATGGCACGCTTATTTTTGGCAGACCGCAATGAGCGGGGTGGGTAGCCAAATGTTTATGCCCGAGCCATCGTGGCTGAGCCAGCCGTTCTGGGACCGGGCCAATAAAGGCACCTTGAGCCGGCAGCGCTGCGTGGACTGCCAGTTCGAGATGTTTCCGCCGCAATTCGCCTGCCGGCGGTGTTTGTCCACGAACCTGGAATGGGCTGCCAGCACAGGGCTGGGTCGGCTCTACAGTTTCACGGTCCTGTGCATGGCCCCCGATGGCAGCCCCCTCCCGGAGCCAAAGATACTTGCCGACGTCAATTTGGAAGAAGGCTGGCACATGATGACGAATATCGTCGATTGCCCGCCCGAGCATGTAGCCTGCGGGATGGCGGTCGCAGTAACATGGCAACGGCTGTCGACCACCATCAACCTGCCGGTCTTTTCCCCCGTCGGCGAGGCAAATAAAGCCCGATGAACCAGATCGTAGCCCGGCGCCAATGCCGCCGCCTGCCTGTGCCGTAAAGCATCTTGTCTGAACTTTTTTGCACATTTTGTGCTAGTGGAAGAAGCGACGTTTTTTTGATTTGGTATAGCTGTCCTAAGCTGTCCCCATCTCTGGATTGATCTGTCTTGGTCAGTGACTTCAATAAATTGCGGCGGGGCTATCCGTTTGAGGGGGCTGTCCATTGACGAACCCAAAGATGTTGTTCGCTTATGACCAACGCGATACCGACGACACCAGACTAGAAAATTTCACAATTTGTCTGGTGGCCGTGTCCTGCTGCATGGCAGGCGTGGCATGGACAGTGATGTACTATGTCGTTTTGGGATCGGGTTGGCTGCTATACTACCTTTTTTTGTCGTTATCGCCGGCGGAACGCTGGATATTTGCCATTTGATCCGCAAGTATCTACCGCCCGACTATATCCAGGTCAGCTTCATTATTTACGTCACCACGTTTATTCAATGGAGTATCGGCGGCGTCTTCGACTCCGGTTTCGTCCTAGTTTGGGCCTTTTGCGGCCCGATCATCGCCCCAATGTTTTTTTCACTGAAACATTCGATGGTCTGGTTGCTGCTCCGGCCTGATCAAGGTTAATTACTAGAGGTCAAATCGAGGGCATTTTATTTCGGCGGTTTTCTGAATCTACAGGGGTGTGTTTGGTTGAGAGGGGCACTCATACCGATGGAATACTTAGACCTTTTTATCACAAATCCCAGATCCGCGCCGCGCCCAGGGCAAGAACTAGCAACTTGGCCCCGTAATGTTGGCGACGATCCTTGCCATTTTGTCCGGCGCAACATCCTATTGCAAGCTTCATGGCTTCATGGCCATACACCGCACGCGCCTCAATGCGGCTTTTGGTTTCGGTTGGCCCGCCGGGCCCGCCTACAGCGCTGTACGCATCATATTGGACGGCCTTGACGGGGCCGAGGTGGAGCGGGTTTTCTGCTGCCATGCGGCCGGGCTGGGCGCAAGCGAAGTGGGCTATGATGAGGCATACATGCCGGATCGGAGCTGCTTCAACAAGTCCGCATGGTCTATCCCGACCTGCCATTCATGATGGTTACGGGCAATGCAGACTTGTCGTCAGTAAGGGCGGCAAACCAGTTCGATGTCAGCGCCTATATTCGGAAACTGTATTCTCCGCAGCAGTTCGAGGAAAAAATGGTGGCGTTGTTAAGCAAGATTTGAACCGGGTCAAAGCGGTCCAGGGATCGCGCAAACAGTTTCGCCGGATCCTGGCCGCCCTGGCCTATTTGTTGTTGTTTTAGTGCGGCTTAATAGAATTTAATACTTTTCTACGTTGCGCCGCATCATTTTTCTACCGTTTTTTGTTGCAACGCAGCATAAACGCTGCTTAGATCGCCGCCCGGCCTTCGGGTGCTGGCGGGTAAACATGGGTATTCTTGCGTGATTTATCATATGCACGACTTTCAGAAGGCGGCGATGATGCCGCTGCGCTTAGCGGCGGAGGCCAACCATCTGATATTACGCCATCCCTTGAACCCGGTGGGCTATACCCCCGCCGGCCGGGCGATGGCCGCGGCCTGCGAAATTTTTGAGTCCGGCACCCGGCATTACCAGAAACCGGCCTTTGGTCTGACCAGCACCGAAATCGATGGCGAAGCGGTTGCCGTCCATGAAGAGGCGGTAGCCCGCCTGCCTTTCGGCCAGTTAAAGCGTTTTGTCCGGGCCGGTGACGAGACCGGCGCCCTGGGCCATCCCCGGTTATTGATCGTGGCGCCCTTGAGCGGCCATTTCGCTACCCTGTTGCGGGATACCGTGCGGGTCATGCTGCCCAACCACGATGTCTACATCACCGATTGGCGTGATGCGGCGCAGGTGCCCCTGAGGGAAGGTACTTTCGACCTGGACGATTACATCGACTATTTGATGGATTTCCTGGCCGTTATCGGGCCGGGCTGTCACGTCTTGGCCATCTGCCAGTCGTCCGTTCCCTTGCTGGCGGCGGTGGCCCATCTGTCCGCAGCGGGCGACCCGGTGACGCCGCCCAGCATGACCTTGATGGGCGGGCCAATCGATACCCGGATCAATCCCACGGTGCCAAACGACCTGGCAAAAAACCATTCCCTAGATTGGTTCGAACGGACGGTCATCCACCGGGTGCCCCCACCCAACCCCGGTTTCATGCGCCGGGTCTATCCGGGCTTTGTCCAACTGTCCGGCTTCATGACCATGAATTTGGATCGTCACGTGGGCGCCCATATGCGGCTATACCAAAATCTGCTGCGCGGCGATGGCGATGGCGCGGATCAGCACCGGGCCTTTTATGACGAATACCGCGCGGTCATGGATCTGCCGGCGGAATATTATCTGCAAACCGTGCAACGGGTTTTTCAGGAGCACCAATTGGCGGTGGGTACCTTCCATCACCGGGATGCGCTGATCAAACCATCAGCCATCACCAACTGTGCTCTGATGACCGTGGAAGGCGCCAAGGACGATATCTCCGGCGTCGGACAAACCAGGGCGGCCCAGGGTCTGTGCAGCGCCCTGCCAGATGCCATGCGCGAACATTGGGAACAACCCGATGTGGGCCATTATGGCGTCTTCAACGGCCGCCGCTGGCGTCTGGAAATCGCGCCACGCATCAAGGCCTTCATCTCCCGCCATGACGGCTAGGGACGACGCCACACCGTCTACACCCGAGTTACCCTTTTGGGAACGCAAGAAGCTCGCGGAAATGTCGCCGGAGGAATGGGAATCCCTCTGCGACGGCTGTGCCAAATGCTGCCTGCATAAGCTGGAAGATATCGACACGGGCGAATTGGCGTTTACTAATGTGGCCTGCCGGCTGCTGGATATAGGTGCCTGCCGCTGCGGC
Source organism: Alphaproteobacteria bacterium (assembly GCA_963577885.1). Lineage (GTDB taxonomy): Bacteria > Pseudomonadota > Alphaproteobacteria. Next base: position 2,932 of record CAUZBE010000111.1, on the reverse strand, counting down.
AATTATGAACGCCGCAACACCCTGGTGCCCGACTGTGTGGTGCTGAACCCCAAGAACGTCTCGGAATTGGTCTGGATGCCCTCAACCTGCGCCTACCGCCTGTTGGCGGAAGGTAAGCGGTTGGCTCATTGGCACCCCCTGGTCAGCGGTGACCCTGATAGTGTACACCGGGCCGGTATTTCGGTGCGCAGCCGTTGCATTAGCGAACGGCATGCGGGACCATTGGAACATCACGTCCTGGATCAAGAGCCCTAATCGCGGAGCCTGCAAATGAGCGACCCCCTTTCCGGCGTCTGGAGCGCTGCCGTAACACCCCTGCATGACGACTTGACGGTCAACCTCGACGCCATGGTGGCGCACCATGAATGGCTTCTAAATAACGGCTGTGACGGCGTCGCGGTGCTGGGCACGACTGGCGAGGCCAATTCATTTTCCACTTCCGAACGCCTGGAGGTGATCGCGGCGGCCGCCCGCTCCGGTATTGACAAGCAACGCCTGATGATCGGCACGGGCTGTTGCGCCCTGCCCGATACCATTCGGTTGACCCGGGCGGCCCTGGACGCCGGCTTTAACCAAATTCTCATGCTGCCGCCGTTTTATTACAAGGGCGTCAGTGACGACGGCCTGTTTGCCTGTTACGACCATGTCATCCAGAAGCTGGCGGACGACCGCATGCGCATCGTGATCTATGATTTCCCCACCATGACCGGGCTGGAAATCGGCACCGATCTGCTGGTGCGCCTGAACAAGGCCTATCCCACGACCGTCGTGGGCGTGAAGGATTCTTCCGGCAACTGGGCTGATATGCTGGCCGTGGCCCGTGCCATCCCCGGCTTCCGCACTTTCGCCGGGACCGAGCAATATTTGCTGGCGGCCCTAAACGAAGGCGGCGCGGGCTGTATCACCGCCACGGGCAATGCCACCTCCAATCTGTGTCAGGCGGTCTATGCTGCCCACCTGGCGGGCGATAGGTCAGGGGCCGAGGCGGCCCAGGAGGTCTCGACCGCGGCCCGCCTGATGCTGCAGGCCCATGGCGCGGTGCCGGCCATGAAGGAATTGCTGGCGCAAAACACCGGCGACGCCGCCTGGCGCAACATGCGCCCGCCCATCATGCCCCTCTCGGCGGACGGCGTGGCGGCCCTGGACAAGGCTTGTCAGGCCATGAATTTTAAACTTGCCGAGGCGGCTTAGGCCCAAACGACCATTTTTCACTCAGCTCCATCCTGCTTGGGTTTGTTTGTCGAGAATTTGTCATGGATGAGAAGACAAGCCGGATAGCAACCAAGTCGGCCCTGACGGCGAAAGAAGCCGAGCGTGCCATTGTCCAGAACCTGCCGCCAATTAACCGTTATGGCGAGGTGTTGGAGACCCTGGGGGAAAAAGGGGACGCTACCCTTATTGTTTCTTGCTGCCGATCATGTTGTATTGCCCGCATAGCCCCGCCTCACCCGAACTGTTTTTGCCGGCCTGCCTCATCACGTCACCCAGCGACGCAATCGTCGTGAGGATGCGTATCAGGGTAGAGTCCCCTTTTTACTTTTACTTTGATGCAAATAGGCGGGTAGTGCGGTAGTTCAATCCTCGCGCGTCGCGCTCAAACCGATCGAGAGACAGCTATGAAGTTGAACGAGATCACCATCCATTTCGCCCATCCCGCCTACCAGCTCTCCGCGGCGTTAGAACGACGCAACAGGGGCATCAAAAATTTTCAAACCTGGACGCGAGAAGACATGCACGACCGGGTTAGCGATGGCGACGTGATGGTCTTGTCCGGCTATTGGGACAACGCGTTGCTGACGAACGCCGACAAATTGAGGTTTATCCAGGTGTGTGGTGCGGGATACGATGCGTTCGATATAGACGCCATTCGCGCGAAGGGCATTCGCCTAGCCAATGCCAGCGGTTGCAACGTCAATGCGGTTAGCGATCATGCCATGGCGCTCCTGCTCGCCCTGACCCGCCATATCCATACCGGCCGGGACAATCAGCGCAAGGCCCATTGGCGCGGCATGATTTCCGACTTAACGCAGCGCGAAGACGAACTTCCAGGCAAAACGATGCTGATATTTGGCCTTGGTAAAATCGGCGGTCGACTCGCTAAACTGGCGAAGGCCTTCGACATGACCGTGATTGGGCTCAAGAGAGACACCGGAACGCAAGTCGCGCATGTCGACGAACTGCACCCGTCCGCTTCGTTCAAGGAATTGCTGCCGCGTGCGGACGTCATCGTTCTGACCTGCCCATTGACCGAGGAAACGCGCAATGTAGTCGATGGCGCAGCGCTTGTCGCCATGAAGCCGTCGTCCTACCTAATCAACGTCGCGCGCGGCGGCTGTGTGGACGAACCGGCCTTGATCGAGGCGCTACGAAGCAGAGCGATTGCCGGCGCCGGCATCGACATTACGGTGGAAGAACCGCTTGTAGAAGGCTCGCCCCTCTGGTCGTTCGAAAACGTTATCCTGACGCCGCATACGGGCGGCGAAACTCGGAAGTATGAGGAAAACGTGATCGATTATTTGCTCGAAAATCTCGACCGACTCTCGCGCGGCGAGGGCGAGCTATTCAACCAAGTAGTTTGATCGTTACGCGAAGCGGGCTTGCTGGAATAGCGCGGGCAACTCAAGATTTCCACTATTAGGCATTCGCGTCGATCTCTGACCCCAAAGTGGACAGATCATCAAAATCTGGCTGTCAGATATCGGCGGAGGGAAGCCTATTCCAACGGCTGTGCGGATTTGACGTGGTCGGGGTGAACTGGAAGGTTATCTGGGAAATTTTGATTAAAATAATCATGACAGAAATTGCATTGATTGATTGAAACAAAGCATTTTTGCATGTCCCTGCCCAATGCAGCTTTGCGGTTTATTTGGTCAAGAGCTGGTCTGGACAGGGCGTTGGAATTAAAAAAATCACAACGGAGGGGATCAAAGGT
>CAUZBE010000110.1:0-8471 GCA_963577885.1 Alphaproteobacteria bacterium | reverse complement strand
AAGGAGCGTGGTAATGAGCACACGAACCGGAGGCTGTGCATGTGGCTCCGTCAGCTATGAGGTTAATGGTGAACCGGAATTAATGCACAATTGTCATTGTAAAGGTTGCCAGCGTCTCACAGGGTCTACGTTTAAGATGGGAAGTTTCTGGCTCGAGGATTCTTTAAAAATCTTAAAGGGAGATATGACGACCTACACACGGACAGCCGATTCCGGGCGCACTGTTGAGTCACAATTTTATAAAGTGTGCGGGACTACTGTGGTTACGTTGGCAGAAGCACAGCTCGGTCGGGTAGGTCTTGCAGTCGGAACTTTTGACGACACAACTTGGATTACGAGCCCCGACAACATTTTCTGCTCATCTAAACAAAAATGGTACCAGTTACCAGAAGGCGTGTTAAAGAAAAGCCACGCCTACAACAGTGATGATTATCTTGAGTCCGATTGACCAGCCATTCAGGCTTGGTCTTGTATACGCTAGTTGCCCTGGGCATGGTGATCCATGGCGTTTTCATTGCAGGATTGGTCAAATTAGGCGTATGGCGCACCGGGCTCGCTGTTGCGGAACCAGGCAAACTTCAAGGTGCTATCAACCGCAGGCAGCGTTGGCAGTATCCGGGGCGATTAGGCGCCAGTCCAGTCAGCCCATAACACGCTCCTCTAACGGCGGCGCCAACGGCGCAACCATCGAACTTCCAGGCGCCGGCGCCATCGACGCACCATGGGCAAATCGTACGACAACACCAGCAAGCCCAAGGGAAGCATCCAAAAACCAAGGATGGGGAGAAAACCAAGGATGCCCCCAAGCATAAGAAGCATGCCAATGCCAAGTCGCAACCAGCGCGGATAACGGCGCACCGAATGTTGCATACGCTGGTAATAGTCTTTCGCCATTGGCCTACCCTGCAAAACGTCCCCCCGCATTATCATGCCGCCGGGCGCAAGGCGAACGTATCTGCCTATTACCAATCGACCTCTCCGGCATCTTTGGATCGCGGCGGATGACCGGCTTTCTATTGAGCCTGGTATTGACTGCGGCCTTGATGCATTCCTGCTGGAACGCCATTATCAAAGTGGTCAGCGACCGCCTGGTGTCCCTGGCCCTGGTCAATCTTACCCATAGTCTGCTGGCCTTGATGTTTCTTCCCTTCGTGGGCCTGCCGGCACCGGAAAGCTGGCCCTTTCTGATCGCTTCAATACTGATCCATCAGGCCTATTACCTGGGCTTGATCATGCAGTACCGTTTTGGCGACTTCGGCCAGGTTTACCCCCTGGCGCGCGGCGCCTCGCCCTTAATCGTGGCGGCGGCGGCATGGATTTGGGCCGGCGAACAGCTGGCGCCCTGGGCCTTGCTCGCCATCATGTTGATTACCGGCGGCATCCTGTCCCTAGCGCTGTCGGGGCAGGGTCAAATCAATAACCGCCAAGCCGTGGCGTGGGCCCTATTCACGGCTTTGAATATTGCGGCTTATTCCGTCGCCGATGGACTGGGCGGGCGCGCTTCAGGCAACGCAGCGGCTTATATCGCCTGGCTGTTCCTCTGCGATGGCCTGCCCCTGCCCTTACTGCTTCCGTTGTTTCGAAGCCGCCAGCAATTAGCCCTTGCGCTGCGCCGTTATTGGCGGCCCGGGGTGATCGGCGGCACTCTCTCCGCCACGGCTTACGGCATGGTGATCTGGGCAATGTCCCAGGCACCCCTGGCCATGGTCACCGCTTTGCGCGAAACCTCGGTGATTGCCGCCGCCCTGATCGGAGCAATGGTGCTGCGGGAACCGTTTGGCACCCGGCGCCTGCTGGCCGCCGGCTTGGTCGCCTTGGGCGTCGTCCTTCTGCAATTCAGTGATCAGCTATAAAGGTGTGGCCCAGGTTGACCCGGTCCCCGGGGTCTGATCTAAGAATTCCATGGCCGCTACCGCAACATCCCTTGGCCGTGATGTGAAAATCATGGGCCTGGTTGGCGCCGCCCATTGGGCGAGCCATTTCTTTCAACTAGTTTTGCCGTCCCTATTTCTATTTTTGCATGACGAGTTTCAGGTATCTTTCACCGCCTTAGGGCTGTTGACCGCCCTGTTGTACGGCGCCTCCGGTCTGACCCAGACAGTGGCCGGTTTTATGGTCGACCGTTTTGGCGCTCGCCGCATTCTGTTATCCGGCCTGACCCTGCTGTCACTTGCCACCCTGAGCTTTGGCCTAGTTCAGAGTTATTGGACGCTGCTTCCGCTATCGATTTTGGCTGGCCTCGGCAACAGCGTCTTTCACCCGGCCGACCTGTCGATCCTAACCTCGAAAGTCAGCGCGCACCGCCTGGGCAGAGGTTACGCCACTCATGCCCTGTGCGGTAATCTGGGGTGGGCCGCGGCGCCAACCTTGATGATCACCCTGGCGCAGATCTGGGATTGGCGCGTCGCGGTGATGTCAGCCGGTCTGATCGGTCTAACCATTGTCGCCGCGTTCCTGGTCTGGGGCGCCGATATGGGGGACGAGGCGATCGAGACGACGGCGCCCAGCATCTGTCCGGTACCCCTCAGCCGGTTGATGGACAACATCCGCCTATTGTTCTCTACCACCATTATTTCGTGCTTTCTGTACTTCGCCTTTTTATCGGCGGCACTGATCGGCGTTCAGAATTTCGGCATTCCCGCGATGATAGACCTGTTTGGGCTCAGCCTGAGCGAAGCCTCTCGTTGCGTAACCGGGTTCCTGCTAGGCACGGCCGCGGGCATTTTCATCGGCGGCATTGTGGCCGACCGTACCGACCGCCACGACCGTATCGCCATTGCGGGTATGACCACGGCCGCCCTGTTCATGTTGGTCATCGCCATCAATGATTTGAGCCCCACAATGGTACTGATCATTCTAGTGGTCGCCGGCATGGCATCGGGCACCACCACGCCATCGCGGGATATGCTGGTTCGTGCCGCAACGCCTAAGGGCGCTTCGGGCCGGGTCTTTGGCTTCGTTTATTCCGGCCTCGACCTCGGCTCATCATTAATTCCCCTGGCCTTGGGTTGGGCCTTGGATCAAGGTTATCCAGAGGCGGTCTTTTACGCGGCCTCCGGCTTCCTTGCGGTAACTGTCCTTACCGTCGTGCAAGTGCGCCGCCAGGTTGTCGCGGCCTGAATTAGTCCTTCAAATCGCTGCGCGTGATGTGACAATCCGGCCGCTTGAAAATGCCGGGTTGCAGCATGGTACCCAGGCCGGGGCCATCGGGCGGCCTGATCATGCCCCCTTCGACTGGCGGCAATGCGGTGACCAAATCCTGATACCAACCGTAATAGAACGCCCGCACCATTTCCTGAACCAGGGCATTGGTAGCATTGATGGAATGATGCACTGAAGCCGTCAGCAGGACGGGGCCCGTGCAATCGTGGGGCGCGACGGGGCGGTGCCAGGCTTCGGCCATGGCGGCAATCTTGCGGGCCTCGGACAGGCCGCCGCACCAACTTAAGTCATACATGACGAAATCGCAGGCCTGTAGCTCTAACAGCTCACGAAATTCACCGCGCATGCCGATGGTCTCCGACGCCGTGGTGGGAATGCGCGTCGAGTCTTTGAATTCCTTAAGGCTGCGCAGATTGCTCATCTTGATGGGATCTTCGAACCAGAAAGGCTCAAACGGTTCCAACGCACGGGCAATCTTCTTGGCCTGGGGCAAATCCCAAAACGCATGCAATTCTACCATGATGTCCATTTTCGAGCCGACCGCATCGCGGATCTTGGCGAAAGGCTCTAGTGCCGCATCCAAATCGGCCGGCGAAATATAATGGCCACCCGATGCCTCGGCCGCGTAATCGAAGGGCCAGATTTTCATGCCGGTGATACCCATGTCCAACAGGCTTACGGCCAATTCATCGGCATTATGCAAGAACCCCTGCAGATCCTCGTACGGCCCTTCTGGCTTATCGCCGGGCAGATTGAAACTATCGGTACTTTGCTTGACCTGATTGCGGACATATTGATAACCGGCGCAGGTATTGTAGACGCGGATCGACTCCCGGCTGGCGCCTCCCAGCAACTGATAGATCGGCTGATTGGTTGCCTGGCCCCAGATATCCCACAAAGCGATATCGACGCCGGAATTACCGCGCACTTCGGCACCGGAGCCCGTAAAGCCAATATAGCCGGTCAGCGCCTTGGAATGATAGTCGATGCGCAAGGGGTCCTGGCCCAGCAGATGCTTGGCTACGAAGCCATGGATATGGGCCTCGGCCGAGTTCACGCCATAGAACAGCTCCCCCAGGCCAATCAGGCCTTCGTCTGTATGCACCTGCACCCAAAGAAGGTTGGGGAACTCTTCCAGCCGGATGGTCTCGATTGCGGTGATTTTCATCTCTGATCATTCCTCCTACTATGGCCACCGGTTCGCGTTGCGTAACGATACATCAGGGAAAATATGAAACATATTCTAGGTGGTATTGTCGTCGTTGATTTTAGCCAGGTCGTCGCTGGCCCCGCCTGCGCCCGTCTGATGGCGGAACTGGGAGCCGAGGTCATCAAGGTTGAACTGGCCCCCGCCGGCGATCCATCCCGCCAATTGCCCACGCTCCGCGACGGCCACAGTGGTTATTTCATACAACATAACCAAGGCAAAAAGGGCATCTGCGTCGATCCCCACCAGGCGAAGGGCCTGGCGCTGTTGAAATCCCTGATCGCCAAGGCCGACGTCATGGTTGAGAATTTCTCACCGGGCGTTATTGCTCGCCTCGGCCTGGGATGGAAGGTGGTGCAGGCGCTAAACCCAAAATTAATTATGTGTTCAATATCGGCCTTCGGCCAAACGGGACCGCTCAGCCCCCTGCCCGGCTATGATTTCATCGCGCAAGCCTACGCCGGCGTGACCTCGATGATTGGCGAGCCCGACGAGCCACCGTCCCTGACCGGCCTCGTCATGGGCGACGTCGGCACCGGCATATCCGCCCTGGCGGCTATTAACGGCGCGCTGTTCTGGCGCGAGCGGAACGGTAACCAGGGACAGTTTTTGGAAGTCTCGTTGCTGGACTATTACTTCTTCTGCCATGAATTGAATGTGGAGGTGGCCTCATTGGGCGGGCCGGACCCCATGCGATACGGATCGCACCATAGGAACGCAGCGCCTCTTGGCATCTATCGCGCCCCTCAGGGCTTTATCGTGATCGCCACCCTGGCGCATCAATGGCCCAATCTTTGCCAGGCCATGGAACGTAGCGACCTGACTAGCGACCCCCGCTTTGTCAATATGCCGGCCCGGTTGGAAAACATCAAGGAACTGACCGCTATTATCGAGGATTGGCTGCAGGCCGAACCCGATACCAAGACCGCGCTGGCCAAACTGGAAGTGGAGCGGGTACCCGTGGCACCGGTCCTGACCGTGGTGGAAGCCATGCGCCATCCGCATCTGCTGGAACGAGGCACGGCGCGCCGCATTGACCATCCGGCCCTGGGACCCTTTCTGGTGCCGGGCAATCCCCTGAGATTTTGCCAAGGTCTACCGCCACCGCCCAACCAGGCGCCAATGTTGGGCGAACATAACCGCGAAGTACTGCGGCACTATCTTGAGCTGACCGATGATCGCCTGATGGCGCTGGAAGAGGCCGGCGTGCTGGTTGCCGGAATTTAGAGCGTTTTAAGATGGCTTGCGAAACGGGCTAGGCCGGTCAGCACCGGCGTGGGCGCTGTGATATCATAGCTGGGGGTCACGGCAACGTAATCAGAAAGCTACCCCTTGGCTTCAAAGCCGCGGCGGAAAACTTTGCGGTTGATTAGCCGTCCCATGCCCGGAATGATCCCGCCGGCATGACAACCCAGCAGGCGGCAAAAAGCGGTAGCGGCCTGTGCCGCTGCGCCTCCAGGGCCTATCGCCGCGAAATTTCTGATGGCTTCCGGCGGTAGCAAAGCCATCGGTAGCACCAGTGGCCGGCGCCATCCCGGTTATCGCAACAACAGCATGATATAATCTAACCAGACCGGAACCCGACAAAATCGCCTCGTAACTGACGCGCCCAAGTTGGCTGTGCACGTGGTGCAACAGGGCGCCCTCAAATTCATTCTGCACTGCAAGGCTCGTGTGGCCATCCTCGCCTTCGACCACCGCCCAATCCTGCCCCGAAGGCACCAAGGCCGAAACGCAAGCCCGGTGTCGGCGCCCAATACGACCATCGCCACATCACGCCGGGGGGTACCGCCGCCAACCTGTTGCAAATCCGATAGGCCAATCGCCGGAAATCCCCGGGCAATGGCGACGAAATCGTTAATCGGCTGGCAGTCATCGAGATTGAAAGTCCGCACCAGGCCCCGGCAGGAATATTTCTAGTCCAAATTAGGCAAGGCCACCCCATCTCCATCGACGGCGCCGTCTGTCGCGAGTATCAGCACCCGCGGCGCCTCCGCCATCGCCCACATAAATCGGGTATAGCCCAGTGAACAGCGGCGGCCCCATCAAAATGGCGACCGCATCCCCTTTGTCTGGGCCACAGACCTTAATCTCACTAACCATTTATCCTTGTAGTACGGACAACTCGTCATCAACTCTTACCACCAGTCACCGTGTCAATCGATCGCAGGCGGCCTCAAGCTCCGGCGCTTGCCGAAAGTGCAGCGCCATGGCCCGGGCCTTGATTTCTAGGAACAAACCATAGGTTCTTCGCCATGAACAATTCCAATTTCTGGCGGCACCTAGCTTGATAATCCTTACTTTAACGTCAACAGCTTCGTTACAGCGCAGTAATAGCAAAACTGGTCGGCATCAAGTGGCTGAAAAAAGGCCCGCTTGATGTATAATCCATTCGGCATTGCTCTATTCCAATTGCCCACCATGCCGTCCTGCAATCGAATTCAATAGGAGAAGTCGTTGCCAAATCCCGAGTCTCCCAACCGCAAACTAATTGGCCAAGCCGGTTCCCGCTGGGATCTGCTGACACCAGCTCTGATACTGGATCTTGATGTCTTGGAAGCCAATATCAAGGCTATGGCTGACTGGGCCAAACAGGGGGGGGTTGCGCTGCGGCCGCACGGCAAATCCCACAAATCACCTGATATTGCCCGCCGGCAAATTGCCGCCGGCGCCGTGGGCCTTTGTTGTGCTTCGTTGCGGGAGGCTCAGGTCATGGCGGCCCATGATATATCCGGTTTGCTGATCACCACCCCCCTGGCCCCAGGCAAGGCGTCTTTGGTCGCGGACCTGGTCAAAAATGGTGGCGATGTCGCCGTTGTTGCCGACCATTCCGATTTGGTGGCGGCCTATGGCGCGGCGGCGGCCGAACGTGGCGTTGAGTTAGAAATTTTCGTCGATTTGGACGTGGGCCTAGGGCGCACGGGCACGCCGTCGGCCCAGGTCGCTATTGAGCTAGCCGGCCAGGTCTCGGCCCATCCCTCCCTGACATATGGCGGTGTGCAGGGCTACATGGGGCATTTACAGCATGTGGACGACCAGGGCGAACGGCGGCGGCGCCTGGATGGAGATACCCGCGATCTACAGGGCATGATCGAGGCCCTAATAAAGGCTAACCTACCCCCTGCCGTCGTCACAGGGGGTGGCACCGGGACCCACCGCCTGGACGCCGAATATGGCGCGTTCGGTGAATTTCAGGCGGGCTCCTACCTGTTCATGGACGTACAATACATCAGTGTGGAACAGGGCGCGGCGGGCGCGCAGCCTTATGGTATCGCGCTTTTTGTCCAAACCAGCGTGGTCAACATCAATCATCCCGCCTATGCCGTGACCGATGCCGGTTTGAAATCCTTCGCCACCGACGGGCCCAAGCCGCTGATCGCCCGGGGCGCGCCATCCGGGGCCAGCTATCGATATATGGGCGATGAACACGGCGCTATCGATTTCGCCGATTCATCCCATAACCTGGCCCTGGGCGCCAAAGTCGAATGCGTGACACCCCATTGCGACCCCAACGTCAACTTGTATGATTTCTATCATGTGGTGCGCGACGACACGCTGGTAGAGATCTGGCCGGTGGCGGCACGTGGCAACAGTTAGCGCAGGGTTCGAGCCGCAAGTCGTGCCGCCATGTTCGTATTATTACTGACGGTTTTTATCGATTTGGTCGAGTTTGGCATCATCCTGCCGATCCTACCGTTCTATGCCCAGGCCTTTGACGCTACGCCGTTGCAAATCACACTGTTGGTGGCGGCATATTCCGCCGTGCAGATTGCCTCCTCCCCGATCTGGGGCCGGCTCAGCGACCGTTATGGACGCAAGATAATCCTGCTGTTGACCCTGACGGGCGGCGCCATGGCGTATCTCTGGTTCGGCCTGGCCGAAAGCCTGGCCGGCCTATTCGCCGCCCGTGCCCTGAGCGGCGCTATGGCCGGCAATATCGCGGTGGCCCAAGCTTATATGGCGGATATTTCCGACACCGATGGCCTGGCCGGCGCCATGGGCCGCCTGGGCGGGGCCTTTGGCTTGGGCTTTGTGGCCGGACCGACGCTGGGTGGATTGCTGATTGGGGTACAGCCTGGCGTGGCAGATTTTTCGCTGCCCT
>CAUZBE010000109.1:0-8488 GCA_963577885.1 Alphaproteobacteria bacterium | reverse complement strand
AAAAAATTGCTCTAATTTTAGAGATCTGAGCATTTTCAGAATGAAAATACTCTGGCCAAAATGTTTGAGGAGGCATCATGGACTACGATTACATCATTGTCGGCGCCGGCTCCGCCGGCTGCGTGCTGGCTAACCGTTTGAGCGCCAATGGTCAGCACAAAATTCTGGTCCTGGAGGCGGGTAAGCGCAGTAATATCTGGACCTCCTTCCCGGTCAGTTTCGGCCTCTTGATCGACGATCCCGTGGCTAACTGGCGGTTCCGCTCGGAACCGGAGGAAAACACCGGCAACCGCGCCATCGCGGTGCCCCGGGGCAAGGTTCTGGGCGGCTCCTCCGCCATTAACGGCCTGGTCTATGTGCGCGGCCAGCCGCTGGACTACGACACTTGGGCCCAGCAGGGCAACCGCGGCTGGGATTTCGACAACGTAAAGACCTATTTCCGCAAGCTGGAAGATTTCGAGCGAGGCGACGATGGCGTGCGCGGCGCCGGTGGGCCCATTCATGTTAGCGAATGCCCGGATGAAAGCCCCATTTACGACGCCTGGTTCGCCGCTGGGGCCGAACTCGGCCTGGCCCGCAACCATGATTACAACGGCGCCAGCCAGGAAGGCATGTGCAAGACCCAGACCACCATCCGCAACGGCCGCCGCGCCTCGGCCGCTGCCGGTTATCTGAAACCGGCCATGAGCCGCGCCAACCTGACCGTCGAAACTGAAGTGCTGGTTGAACGGGTGCTGCTGGAGGGCAAGCGAGCGGTTGGTGTGGCATATAGCGCCAATGGCCAAACCATGGAAGCCAGGGCGGGGCGCGAAGTTATCCTCTGTGCCGGTTCCATCAAGTCACCGCAATTGCTGGAACTGTCAGGCATTGGCCAAGCCGAACGTTTGCGCGGATTTGGCATCGAGGTGCACCACGACCTGGCCGGCGTAGGTGAAAGCCTGCGCGATCATATCGCCCCGCGCCTGAAATGGCGCGTCACCCAGCCCAAGGTCACCTATAACGACCGGGCCGGCGGGATCGGCCTGGGCTGGCAGGTTTTGCGCTATGCCTTGACCCGTAAAGGCTTTCTGTCCCTGCCCTCGGCCCCCATGCTAGCTTTCATGCGGACCCGGCCGGAAATGGAAAGTCCCGATATCCAGGTCCACCTGGTGCCGTATTGGTATACCGACCCGAACGCGCGGCGCCTGGGCACGGACCCAGGGATGATCGCCACGGTCTATCAATTGCGGCCCGAAAGCCTGGGCAGCATTCATATCAAATCTACCGATCCCAACGAATATCCGGCTATCAACTTCAATTTCCTGTCGACCGAGCTGGACCGTCGATGCCTGCTGGATGGCACCCAATGGACCCGGGATCTGATGAACACCGAGGCCATGAACGCCTTTCGCGGCGCCGAAGAGGCGCCAGGCACGGACATTCAGGGCGATGACGATACCCTGGCTTGGATCCGCCAGCATGCGGAAACCACCTATCACCCCACGGGCACCTGCCGCATGGGCCCCGACGAGCGCGGAGTGGTGGACGAACGCCTGCGGGTGCGCGGCATGGTAGGCCTGCGCGTGGCCGACGGCTCCATCATGCCGACACTCGTTTCTGGCAACACCAACGCCGCCTGCCTGATGATCGGCGAAAAAGCCGCCGACATGGTGCTGGAGGATGCGGCTTAGGGCGCCACCAAATATACTTCGACCACTTCACACCCGCGAAGGCGGGTGTCCAGAGCAACGGGAGGCGACGGTGAATGCGGCGCTTATTCGTCCACCATGCGGTCCGACTGGTAGAGCGACCAAATCAGGCCGAGGCCGATGCCGTAGACGAATTTTTCGTGGAAGAGCGGGCTGCTTTCGTTAGCGGCGCCGTGGTGGGAATTGATGTCGCCCGCCAGGAACAGTTTAAGACGCTTGCTAAGGGGGCACAGCAGGGACAGCCGCACGCGGCTGCCCAGGTAGCCGCCCGCGGCATTATATGCGCGCCGGGTGGCGGTCGCAAAACGGGGGTCCACCTGATAGAAATAGTCCTGTAAATCCTCATCCGCGATGGCGGCGGACAGACCTAATTTGAGCTTTACGCCGGACCCAAGAAAATTGCCGTGCTGGTAGGCCACCTGGGGCTCCAGCAAGAAGCCTTGATGTTTGATGCTGGAGAAATCCGTGGAAAACACCGCCCGGAGGGGCAATTCGAGGTCCACCTTGGCCAACCGAGCCGCCCGCGCCACGGTCCATTGTACTCGCGGGCCCAGTTCGGCCATATGATCCAGGTCGGGCATGCCCCGGCGGGCATCGTTATCATCGGACTCCGCGTCAAACGACCCACCGAGGGAGATATCCAGCTCAAAATCGCGGCTGTACACCACCCGGCCACGCAAGCCCTTGCTGTCGGCGCGGAAGGTCTTGCCCCGGTAAACCGGGAACGGCAGGACAATCGCGTTGAAATGGTTCTGCTCCGCCGCCGGATAGTCCGGCAAATAGCCACCGCCGCCAACCAGGCCCAGTTCGAACAGCGGTTTTTCCGCCGCACCCGCCGGCATTACCAACGCCATGGCCGTCAACGTAATGAATATTATACGGCTGGGATGTCGCATTACGGTTATTCCGGAACATTGAATAAAGGCGCGCCGGTCTTCTAACAATAAACGCGCGGTAAAAGCAAAGCGCTTGCAATTTGCGACCTGGCGCGGCATGGCGCTTGACATCATGGCGTAATCGATTATTTAAATAGCACCGATTTAGTCCTATATGTGAGGTGGCCTCATGATCCGCTTGAATAAGATGACGGATTACGCTGTTGTCATGTTGAGCCACATGGCCGGCGCTGACGGCAAAACTGGCGACAAAAACGGCGGCAAAGTGGTGACAGCGGCGCAATTGGCGCAGGAGTCCGCGGTGCCCCTGCCTTCGGTTTCGAAGCTGATGAAACAATTGAGCAAGGCCGGCATTTTAGCCTCCCAGCGCGGCGCAGGTGGCGGTTATAGCCTAGGCCGGGCGGCGAGCGACATTTCAGTGGCTCAGATCGTCACCGCGCTCGAAGGCCCCATTGCCCTGACCGCCTGCATCGACGGCGCCGATACCTCGTGCGGATCGCTACCACTCTGCGCCATGAGCGGCCATTGGAACCAGGTTAACCGGGCCATTGAAAGCGCCCTGCAGAGCGTTAGCCTGGCCGACATGATACCCCGGCCATTTGCCTTTCAACCGGCATCGTATAAGTTAATCTCTGAAATCAATACCGGTGTTCAGGCTTCTGATATAAAGCCTGAAATGTCGATTACGAGGGCGCCATAAATGAGTTACACGGCGGAAACGGCAGAGCAGGTCTCGTCAATTGCCGGCGACAAGTACAAATACGGCTTTGTCAGTGATATCGCGGCGGATATGGCCCCCAAGGGCCTGAACGAAGACATCGTACGCTTCATCTCGGCCAAAAAGAACGAACCAGACTGGATGTTGCAGTGGCGCCTGCGCGCCTATGAGCGCTGGCTAACCATGGAAGAGCCATCCTGGGCCAAGGTTGCCTATCCAAAGATCGATTTTCAGGACGCCTATTATTATTCGGCGCCTAAATCCATGGAGGACGGCCCGAAAAGCCTGGATGAGGTCGACCCGGAATTGCTGCGCACCTACGAAAAACTGGGCATCCCTTTGCACGAGCAGGCCATGCTGGCCGGCGTCGCGGTGGATGCGGTGTTCGACAGCGTTTCCGTCGCCACCACCTTTCGCAAGGAGCTGGCCAAGGCCGGGGTGATTTTCTGCCCGATCTCGGAGGCGGTGCAGGAACACCCCGAATTAGTGCAGAAATACATGGGCTCCGTCGTGCCCTATTCCGATAATTATTACGCGACGTTGAATTCGGCCGTTTTCACCGACGGTTCCTTCGTTTACATCCCCAAGGGCGTGCGCTGCCCCATGGAATTATCCACCTACTTCCGCATTAATCAGGCCAATACGGGGCAGTTTGAACGGACCCTGATTATCGCCGACGAAGGCAGCTATGTGTCGTATCTGGAGGGTTGCACGGCGCCAATGCGTGACGAGAACCAGCTGCATGCCGCCGTCGTCGAACTGGTGCTGATGGATGATGCCGAGATCAAGTATTCCACGGTACAGAACTGGTATCCGGGCGATGCGGACGGAAAGGGTGGTATCTATAATTTCGTGACCAAGCGGGCGGCGTGCCGGGGCCGCAATTCCAAGGTCTCCTGGACCCAGGTCGAGACCGGCTCCGCCGTGACCTGGAAATACCCCAGCTGTATCCTGCAGGGCGACAATTCCGTGGGTGAATTCTATTCCGTCGCCATCACCAACAACATGCAACAAGCCGATACGGGCACCAAGATGATCCATATCGGCAAAAACACCTCCTCTACCATCATCGCCAAGGGCATTTCCGCCGGGCGCAGCCAAAGCACCTATCGCGGCCTGGTGCGCATGCAGCCGGGTGCGGCGGGCGGGCGCAACTATACCCAGTGCGACAGCCTGCTGATCGGCGACAAATGCGGCGCCCATACGGTGCCATATATTGAAAATCGCAACCGAACGGCGCAGATCGAACACGAGGCGACGACGGCGAAAATCAGCGAGGATCAATTGTTTTACTGCCGCCAGCGGGGCCTAACCGACGAGGAGGCCCTGTCCATGATAGTCAACGGCTTTTGCAAGCAGGTCTTGCAGACCTTGCCCATGGAATTTGCCGTCGAGGCGCAAAAACTGGTCGGCATTTCATTGGAAGGCAGCGTCGGTTAGAGATATGAGTAATATGTTGGAAATCAAGGGCTTGCATGTGTCTGTTGACGGCACGGAGATCCTCAAGGGGATTGATCTGAACATCGGCACCGGCGAGGTGCATGCCATCATGGGGCCCAATGGCTCCGGCAAAAGCACGCTGTCCTACGTCATCTCCGGCCGCGATGGCTATGATATCACCGCCGGTTCTATTCTCTATCAGGGCCAGGATTTGATGGAGCTGGCGATCGAGGAGCGGGCCGCGAAAGGTATCTTCCTGGGCTTTCAATATCCGGTCGAGCTGCCCGGCGTCTCGTCCACCACGTTTTTGAAAACCGCCGTCAACGCAGGGCGCCGCCAGCGCGGGGAAGACGAGCTGGATGCGGTGCAATTCATGAAGCGCCTGCGCGGGCATACCGCCACCTTGAACATTAATGACGACATGCTGCGCCGCGGTGTCAATGTCGGCTTCTCGGGCGGCGAGAAAAAGCGTAATGAAATCCTGCAAATGGCGTTGTTGGAGCCCTATTTAGCGGTGCTGGACGAAACCGACAGCGGCTTGGATATAGATGCCTTGAAAGTGGTGGCCGAAGGCGTCAACGCCCTGCGCGGGCCGACCCGGTCCATGCTTATCATTACCCATTACCAACGCCTGTTGGATTATATCGTGCCCGATTACGTGCACGTGCTGGCCCATGGCCGGATCGCCCGTTCGGGCGGCAAGGAGTTGGCGCTGGAGCTAGAAGAAAAAGGCTATGGCGAATTCCTCGACGGGGCGGAGGCTGCCTAGAGCATGTCCCTGCAAGCCTATCAGAAAGATTTAGCGGGCAGTCTGCCCGGCGCCGGTTTGCCCTGGCTGACCAAGCTGCGGGCGGTGGCTACGGCACGGTTCGAAGCCACAGGCTTGCCCGACCGCAAGGTGGAAGATTGGCGCTATACCAACCTGAAGCCAATTCAGGCGCATCTGTTCACCTCTGCTACGGGCAAAGTGGGCACGGTATCTCCAGCCCTGTTTGCGAATAGCCATCGACTGGTTTTCATCAACGGCCTGCTCCACACCGGCGCCACGGAGCTGCCACCCGGCGTTCGCTTGCTGAGCATGGCGCGGGCCATGACGGATACACCGGAACTGCTGGCCGGGCGCCTAGGCCGGGTGGCCACGGGCCAGGAACTCCCTCTGCCCGCCCTGAACCAGGCCTTGAGCCGGGATGGCTATGTCCTGGCCCTGGAACCGGGCGTCGTTGTAGAACGGCCGATCGAAGTATCGTTTTTATCCGGCCAGGGGGCCAGCTATCCGCGCAATCTGATCCTAGCCGGCGCCGGCGCCAAAGCCTCTGTAGTGGAGCATTACCTAGGCCAGGGCGGAGAGAGCTATGTCATCAACTCGGTGACCGAGCTTCAGGCGGCGGCGGGCGCGCATGTGCGACGCTACAAGATCCAACAGGAGGCCATGGGCGCCAGCCACATGGCAACGCTGGCGGGACAACTGGACGATGACGCCAGATTTGAAAATTTTGATTTGAATCTAGGCGGCCAACTGGTCCGCAGCGAGATCCATATGGCCCTCCAGGGGCCTGGCGCCAATGCAACTCTGAACGGGATCTATTTGTTGCGCGGCAAACAGCATTGCGACAACGCCATTTGGATGGATCATGTGGTGGGCGGCAACACCAGCCATCAGGATTACCGCGGTATCCTGGACGATAGGGCCCATGCCGTCTTTCAAGGCAAAATCACCGTGCGCCGGGATGCCCAGGGCATTGAGGGGCATCAATTGAACAAGACCCTATTGCTCTCGGACAAAGCGGAAATCGATAGCAAGCCGGAACTCGAAATCCTGGCCGACGATGTCAAATGCAGTCACGGTGCCACAGCCGGGGAGCTGGACGAAAGCGGCCTATTCTACCTGCGTTCCCGTGGCATCCCGGAGGCGGAGGCGCGGCAGCTGTTGATGACGGCATTTATCGTCCAGACCCTGAACAAGATCGGCAATGACGCGGTGCGCGCCATTATCGAGCCTCTGGTCGCGGATTGGATGACGGCATGAACATGATCCCTCAAACGCCGAACCTAACCGGTCACAGTGTCGAGGGTAGCTTCGATGTGGAGAGGATCCGCCAGGATTTCCCAATCTTAAGCCGTCAGGTCCATGGCAAGCCCTTGGTTTATTTCGACAGCGGAGCCTCAGCCCAAAAGCCGCGCGCCGTGATCGACGCCATGAGCCAGGTGCTGGAAAATGAGTATACCAACGTCCATCGTGGCGCGCATTACCTTAGCCAGACCTTGACCGACCGATATGAAGGAGTGCGCGAGACCATCGCCCGCTTCATCAACGCGGCTTCGGAAGAAGAGATCGTGATCACCCGCAACACGACCGAGGCGATCAACCTGGTAGCCGCGACTTATGGCCGGAAGTTTCTGGGCCAGGGTGATGGCGTCGTGGTCTCGGCCATGGAACACCACGCCAACATCGTGCCCTGGCAATTGTTGCGGGATGAAAAAGGCGTCAAGTTGAAGGTCGCACCCATCGATGACACCGGCGTCCTAGATCTGGATGCCTATGAAGCCTTGCTAGACGGCAATACGAAACTAGTGGCAATCACCCATTGCTCCAACGTCCTGGGCACCATTGTGCCAGCCGCGGAGATCGTCCGTCTGGCCCATGACCGCGGCATCCCCGTGCTGTTGGACGGCAGCCAGGCGGTGGTCCACGGCACTGTTGACGTCCAGGCCCTGGATGCCGATTTTTATGTCTTTACCGGGCACAAGCTGTATGGCCCCACGGCCATCGGGGTGTTGTACGGCAAGGCCGGTCTGTTGGCACAAATGCCCCCCTATCAGGGTGGCGGCGATATGATTGCCAAGGTAACGTTCGAGAAGACCACCTATCGGGAACCACCCTATCGGTTCGAGGCCGGCACCCCGCCCATTGTCGAGGCGATTGGCCTGGGCGCCGCCATGGATTACGTCACGGCCATCGGCATGGACAATATTATAGCCTATGAAAAGGCTTTGTTGACCTATGCCACGGAGCGCCTAACGGCGATGCCGGATATTCGGCTGTTTGGCACGGCGCCCGAAAAGGCGGCAATCCTATCATTCGTGCAACAAGGCATCCACCCGTTCGATACTGCTGCCGCTATGGACCGCGCCGGCGTCGCGGCGCGGGTTGGTCAGCATTGTGCCGAACCTCTGATGGCTCGCCTGGGCGTCGATGGCACCGTGCGTGCCTCTCTGGCCATGTATAACACCACCGCCGAAATTGATGTCATGATCGAGGCGCTAGAACGGGCCCGGACCTTGTTCGGTTGAGGGGCGGAAAAGCGTAAAATATGATCATACCTGCCGAAAAACTGACCCAATACAACGAGTACGTCGAGGCGTTGGATCTGCTTGACGAAGAAAGCCGCTTTGAATACATCATCGATATTGGCAAGCGCACCGACAAGGCTACCTTCCCGCCCGAATGTATGGACCAGGCTCATTTGATGCACGGCTGTATGTCAAAGGTCTGGATCGTTCATACACAGGAGGATGGTGGGCACCGATTTCGCGGTCAAAGCGACGCCATTATCGTCAAGGGCCTGGTCTCCATGATGACGGGGTCATTCAGCGGCCTGACCAGCGCCGAATTAGCCAAGGTTACCTTGGACCACGTCCGTGGCCTGAACCTGGGCGCGCTGACCATGCAGCGCCAGGTTGGCATGATGGCGATGTTGAAACATATGCAGAAACTAAGCCAGCGAGCCGATCTGTCGGTAGCGGCG
>CAUZBE010000108.1:0-8516 GCA_963577885.1 Alphaproteobacteria bacterium | reverse complement strand
CGCCGTTTTGCAGGGGTGCCAGCCGTCGTTCTCGCACACCTTGATCCCGGAAAGCGTCACGCGAAGGCCGTCGTTAGATTGGAATTCAAGCTCGTGAAAACATTCTTTAAAACGCATGAAACCTGCGATAAAGGTGGCCACTTCTTCCCACAAATCAGAGGTCAGCACCTTCTGGACCACTTCCGTGTCACCATACAAAAAATCCTTCAGGGGTTTTCCCGGTTCCGCGCGACTGCGGTAGCCCTCCGCGGCGTCAAGCCATAGCACATCGCCATAGGCGTACTTGACCGGCGAGGCCGGGCGTCAATACCGATTGATCCGGCTGCGGGCTGGCTGGCGATAGCACGAAGATACTCTGTGCGTTCATGGGCAACGTAAAAAGCATAAAGGCGATGACCAGCCGCAACAGGCCTAGCCTTTTCAGCGCAGCTGTTTTTCCTTGCTCGAACATACCCCAACTCCCCAAGAAATAGTGGGCCATCAGCCGGAATGGAGGCAAATAATGTTTAATTTGGCAATAAATTTACTCGATTTTCGCCTACCCTGCCCATTGCAGACTTGCGCCGCCCGCCGCTTTCTCATATATCCCGCAGCAGCGATACATCACCGCGCAGCACCAATGCACGGATGATATCTTCGGGCGCGTAGCTCAGATGGTTAGAGTGCCGTCTTGACATGGCGGAGGTCCCTGGTTCGATTCCAGGCGCGCCCACCATTTTTCCACTCACACCAGGTACTCCAAAACGTTCCAGGACGCCTTGCGTGGCGATGATATATACTAACACCAAAACTTCCCCTCAGTTGAGGGGGATTACGTCCGGCAGCCTCGCCGCGGACCGATTTACTCGGAGACTCCAAGCGACCTGTCATGGGGCAATTGGCCCCTATTAGTTGAGGCCGCCACGATACGGACGCGCCCAAAAAGGGACAAAGTTGACTTTTCGATACACAGGCGCTTCGAAAATTATGCAGTGCAAAATACCTAGAAATAAAATGAAAGCAGGCTCTACTTAGCATTTTCTATACCTTATATTGCTTTAAAGTCATGACTTATTATCGTACGACAGAATTTGGTTCACTAATCCTTGCCGTCTTCTTGATCAGCCAGATTGCGCAAGGCAATTTAGGCTTCTTCTCGGTTGATTGGGGTGTCGAGCTAGATTCGATCAAATCAAACTTGGACGACATTAAAGACCCCTCCGCCGATCCATTTTGCCTCGGTGTCCAAGGCGGCTTGGTCGCGCAGGGTACCTGCGAGGCCTACGTAGTAACCTGGTCGGACGCATCGGAAGGCACGGACAGTCAAAAGCTGACTTCACAATGGCCTAACCCGACAGGGGCCCCTTCCACCTAAACCACCAAGACTAAATTCCAAACTTAATATCGCACGCGGCTTGCGCGGCCGTACACATTTGTCAGCGCCAGCTCCGCCGCAGGCATCTGTCCGTATTTAAGGCCCGGGGCCGGAAGGCTGTCGATAGTTTCAGGAGCTGGCAGTGTTAGATTTCTGAACTGCATTTTTTATCGTTGGCATTTTCCTGGTTGCGCTTGCCGCAGGTATATTTGCGCCAGCTACAATAGATCTGTTACGCGGCAATCCGGACTGGAAAGCCTTCCTTGCCGGCGCCGTCGTCACGATGTTATTCGGCGGCGCCGCGGTTCTGGCCAACGTGGGAGTGCTAAAGAGAGACAATCAGGTCCGCGCCTATCTCGGCGCTCTGTTCGTCGCAACGATAGCAATTGCCGCATGGCTGTTTTCCCTGGCGGCATGCCGTTGTTGTTGTCGCCCCATAATGCCGCATTCAGCGTCGTTTCGATAGTGACGGGACCGGGATACGTCTCCTCAGGTTATGGCCAGTGGGAAACCTTTCTATTTGGGTTTTGTTTTTCTGACCTTCGTCGGTGGTTGTGCCGGCTCCAAGGCATGCAGGATGAAGGTATTTCGGTTTCAGATTCTTTTCGCGGCTTGCGATGCCAGATAAATAAGATAGTCACACCTCACGCCGTCATGCAGACTCGTTACAACGGTGGCAAGGTCAACGATGAAGTGCTTACCTCGATTACAGGAATTTCTCTTGTTCGGTATATATCTTGTCGTCCTATCCATGGGACTGACCCTAGCCGGTCTGGACTTCGTGACCGCGCTGTCCAGTGCCGCCACAAGTTTGTCAAACGTCGTCCCCGGGCTTGGCTCGATCGTTGGTGAAGCCCTGATGGCGCTGGCAAATATAAAAATTCACACTGCAGGTGATTGCTGCCGACATCCAATTTTCACTTCGATAAGCTGTATGGTGCTCTGCTCCTGGGCAGCGACTATGCTGGCTGCCTGTTTCAGCCGCCACGAAAAGGTCGCGCGCCCATGGCTAGCATATTCAGCCTTACCTCACACGTGGTCTATGGCTATGTGGGCGCCCAGGCGGCGGTGCCAGCCTGGCATTTGTTGGGCCACCAGGTCTGGCATCTGCCCACCGTGTTGTTTTCCAACCATCCGGGCCATGGCGGCTATGGCGGTGGGCCGGTGGACCTGGGCAAACAGAACCAATTGTTGGACGGGCTGCTGGAGCGCGATCTTCTGGCCGGCTGCGCCGCCTTACATACGGGCTATCTGGGCCAACTGGGCAGCGTCGATGTGGCCTTGCGCGCCATCACGGCCGTGCCCGGTGCATTGGTGCTCTGCGATCCAGTTCTGGGTGATGCAGGCGGGCTGTATGTGGATCCTGAACTGGCGGCCGGGATGCGGGACCGATTGTTGCCCAAGGCTGATTTTGCCACACCGAACCGGTTCGAATTATCCTGGCTAACCGGTCAGGGAATCCATGACCTTGATGACGCCATCCGCGCCGCCCAGGCTCTGCGCCGGCGTGGTCCCAAAACGGTGGTCTGCACCGGCGCGGCGCAGATGGGGGCTTGGCTGCATAATTTAGCGGTTGGGCCGGACGGGATTTTTCAGGTCCGGGTGCCCTATTTTGCTGACGAGGCCGCTGCGCCCAAGGGCACCGGGGATGCCTTTGCCGCCATTCTGTTGGGCCATTACCTCAACCATGGAGACATCGCCACCGCCTTGGCCTGGGCCTCCGCCGCGCTGCACGGCCTGATCCAGGCCAGCATCGCCCTGCAATCGGGCGAACTGGCTGTGGTCACGGCCCAGAACGAGATTACGGCGCCCAGTCGAATGTTCGAAGTTGAGCGCCTGAATTAGGCTAAATTCTATATTCATCAAATTAAGACTAGCCTTTTCGTTCACGCCAGTGCGCCGAGACGCACGGCTCACCATAAGTTTGGGGGGCGGCGCACTAACGCCGGGCCGCCGTTGCGGCCTTAAACGACCATTTCAATCTAGAAACGGGGCTATAGCGCGGCCGGTTTGGGGCCGCCGGTAGCCCAGTCCAGCAATTCCACCGTATGCACCACGGGGACATCCAGGCCGCCGCGCAGTTGTACCATGCAGCCGATGTTGCCGGCAGCAACCACGTCAGGTTTCAAGCTTTTGATATTACCTGCCTTGCGTTCCAGCAAACGGCCCGCTAATTCCGGCTGCATCAGATTGTAAGTACCGGCGGAGCCGCAACACAAATGCCCTTCCGGCACATCCATGACCTCGAAACCCGCCCGCTGCAAAAGCTGTTTCGGCAGTGCGGTTATTTTTTGGCCATGTTGCAGAGAACAGGCGGCGTGATAGGCCACCTTCAATGGTTGCGGTTGCCCTGGCGCCGGCAGGTCGAGGCGCTGCACCAACTCGGTAACATCCAAAGCCAGTTCGGCAATCCGTTTTGCCGGTTCGGCCCAGACCGGGTCGCCGGCCAGAATATGGCCGTAATCCTTGACCGTCGTGCCGCAACCCGATGCATTGATGACCACCGCGTCCAGGCCATCGCCATCCAGTTCCGCCGTCCAGGCCGCCACATTGGCCCGTATGGAGGTCTTGGCCTCCCCTTCCCTGCCCATATGGTGGGTCAGGGCGCCACAGCAGCCGGCCCCTCTCGCGACCACCACGTCACAGCCAAGGCGGGTCAGAAGCCGAACGGTAGCGGCGTTGATGGCCGGGTCCAGCACCCGTTGGGCGCATCCCGTCAACAGAGCCACCCGCATCCGCCTGGCACCCTGGGCCGGGTGAACCTGGGGGCGGTCCAGGGAGGAGGCCTTGGGCAATTTGTCTGGCGCCATGGCCAGCATGCCCCGCATCCGTCCCGGCGCCAGCCCGGCCAGGGGCCGGACCAGGCGCGCGGCCTGCAAGGCCAGGCGAAACAGCGCCGGCCGGGGCAACACCAGCGCCAGGGTCCGGCGCAACCATCTCTCGCCCAAGGGCCGGCGGAACTGCGCCTCGATCCGGGCCCGGGCCCGGTCCAGCAGATGCATGTAATTGACGCCCGAGGGACAGGTGGTCATGCACGCCAGACACGAAAGGCAGCGGTCGATATGGCGCACCGTGCGGGCATCGGGTGGGTTGCCCGTTTCCAGCATGTTCTTGATCAGATAGATCCGGCCACGGGGGCTGTCCAGTTCATCGCCCAGCAGAACATAGGTTGGGCAGGTGGCGGTGCAAAAGCCGCAATGGACGCATTTGCGCAGGATACCGTCAGCCTCAGCCACATCCGGATCGCTCAGTTGCGCGGGTAGAAAATCCGTACGCATGGCTATATTCCTCTGTACATGCGGCCGGGATTCAATATCCGGCGGGGATCGAACGCATCCTTGATGCGCGCGCTTAACGCGGCCAATGGCGGTGCCACGGGTTGAAAGACCTCTACGCTTTCCCGCAACGCATCCGGGCCGCGCATCAAGGTCGCGTGCCCGGCGTCCGACCCGGCCAGGGCGCCCCGCACCGTCGCCACGCCGCCATCATCCCGATTTGCAATCGAAAGCCACAGCAAACCCCCGGCCCAGTCGTAATAGCCCTCGCCTCCCGCCGCCAGAGCCGCCGCCGCAACGTCCGCGCCCTGGCTGGGCGTTACCGAAAGTTTCCAAATAATGGCGGCGGGATCAGGCAAGAGAGGCGCTACATTGGCAATTTCCCGCCACAAGGCGGCGCTGTTATGGCCGTGCAATTCCTCAACCGCGCCCAAGACGCCCCATTGCCGGCGCAAAGCCTCCGTGCGGTGCGCCACCGATGGCGCAGGGCCCTCCAGGCGCACGGCGGTCATAGCGGTACCGGCGCCGGAGACATAAGATACCGAAGACCGGGCCGCGACCACGCCAGGCAGGTGGGCCAGACCGGAGACTTCATGCGGGCTGCCAGCAGCCAGGCTCATGGCGTGAATAGCCGCGGCATCATCCTGTCCAAACAACAATACGGTACGTACTTTTTCTGCCGCCGGCAGGACTTTGACAGTTACCTCCGTTAACGCCGCCAACGTACCGAAACTGCCGGCCATCAGCTTGCACAGGTCATAACCGGTGACATTTTTGACCACCCGGCCGCCGGATTTAAACGCCTTGCCCCGGCCCGAGACGCCTTCGACGCCGAGAAAATGATCCCGCGCGGCGCCCGCCTTGATACGGCGTGGACCGGCCAAGTTAGTGGCCAGGACGCCGCCGATGGTCTGTTCCCGGATGTTTTGGTACAAATCGCCAAAATCAGGCGGTTCAAAGGCTAATTGCTGGCGCTGTTGCGCCAGCATGGCCCTAATCTGGCCCAGCGGCGTGGAGGCAGCGGCGCGCAGCACCAGTTCCTCTGGCTCATACAGATTGACGCCATTCAGCGCGGATAGATCAAGGCGATAGTCCGTGGCCATAGGCCTGCCCAGCGCCACCTTGCTGCCGCCACCCACCACTTCCATGGTTGTTGCCTCGGCCGCCGCCCACGCCAGAACCTCCGCTACCTGGCCGGCGTCCTTTGGTCTGAGGTCTTCGGCCATCAAAAACGCGGAATTTCGGGGAACGGCAGTTGCCCCTTATGCACATGCATTTGCCCCAGTTCGGCGCAACGATGTAGAATGGGGAATACCTTGCCCGGATTGAGGCGGCCATTGGGGTCAAACGCGCATTTCACCCGTTGCTGCTGCGCCAGATCTTCTTCCGTGAAGACCTCCCCCATCAAATCTCGCTTTTCCACGCCAACACCATGCTCTCCGGTCAGCACGCCGCCAACCTCGACACAGAGCCGCAGGATATCGGCCCCGAATTGCTCCGCCGCTTCCAGCTCGCCGGCATTGGCATCGTACAGGATCAGGGGATGCAGATTACCGTCGCCGGCATGGAAGACGTTGGCCACCCGCAGGCCATAATGCTCGCTCAATGCACTTATCCGGGCCAACACCTCTGGCAGCCGATTGCGCGGAATTGTGCCGTCCATACACAAATAATCCGGGCTAATCCGCCCAATGGCCGGAAATGCGGCCTTGCGCCCGGCCCAAAACGCCACCCGCTCGGCCTCATCATCGGAAGCGCGGAGTGAGGTGGATCCACACCCTTCGGCAATCGCGGTTACCTGCTCGATCAGGTAATCCACTTCCGGGGCGGGGCCATCCAGTTCGACAATCAACAAGGCTTCTGCTGCCAGCGGATAACCGGCCTGGCAGAATTCCTCCGATGCGTGGATCGCGGCTTTGTCCATCATTTCCATGCCGGCGGGAATTATCCCGGCGCTGATCACCTGGGCCACGCAGGACCCGGCGGCCTCGCTAGACGGAAATCCAATCAGTAACGCCCGGGCGGTTTCCGGCTTTTTCAGAATGCGCACGGTCACTTCCGTAATCACCCCCAACAAACCTTCCGAACCGGTCAACAGTCCCATCAGGTCATAGCCGCCACTATCCAGATGCTTGCCGCCCAGGCGAATAACCTCGCCCGACAGCAGCACCATTTCCAGGCCCAGCAAATTGTTTGTGGTAACGCCGTATTTCAGGCAATGCACGCCGCCAGCGTTCTCGGCCACGTTGCCACCGATGGAACAGGCAATCTGGCTGGAGGGATCGGGCGCGTAATAGAACCCGGCCCCATCAACTGCCTGGCTAATACCCAGATTGGTAACGCCGGGCTGCACCCTAATAGCCCGGTTTTCTAGATCAATTTCCAGCACCTGGTTGAATTTTCCCAGGCCCAGGATGATGCCGTCGGCCAGCGGCAGGGCCCCGCCCGAAAGCGAGGTACCGGCACCGCGCGGCACGATCTTGACGCCCCATTTATCGCACAGGCGCATCACTGCGGAGACTTGCGCCACAGTATCGGGTAAGACGACGGCCATGGGCGTCTGGCGATAAGCTGTCAGGCCATCGGATTCATAGACACGCAGCGCAACGTCGTCCGCGATCACGCCCTCCCCCGGTACGATTTGGCGCAGGGCGGCAACCAGTTCCTGACGCTGCGCCAGAATATCAGCGTCGGGTTCGGGCATGCGCATAAATTCATCTCCGACCGATGAGAAAGGCCAGTAATAGCAAATGTTTCAACGATTATGAATATAAAACGAAAAACCGCACCCAAAGGCACGGCATCAATGTCCAATTTAGGGCCCGCGTCAGATCCGCATACGCCTTGTTGAATCTGTAGTTTTAGCCCTGACGCGCCTTAAAGCGGGGGTTAGTCTTATTGATCACATAGACCCGCCCCTTGCGGCGAATAACCCGGCAATCACGATGGCGCTTTTTCGCTGACCTCAAGGAATTTAGAACTTTCATCTCACCACCTATTCGCGGCCCCTGTCCGGGGCAAACGGTCGGCGGAACATACAGACGCCCCCAACACGTGTCAACGCCGGCAAGCAGTCAATAATAATGCCAGATAATTGCCCTAAAATCGGCTAGCCCTCGGCCAGAAGGTCGTCCTGGTCGGCTACGTTATAGTTTTCATCATACCACCAGGCAATGTAATCACCATAAGTGATAGGTGGAAAAGCCGGCGGGTTGTCTTTGCTGCAACACGTGGGCAGGCAGGAAATCAGGGTATCTATATGCGGGCCCATAAAATAGGGTATGGCATAACGCGCCTGGTCGGCGGGTGGCACCGCACGGTGGGCAGTCGATTTAAAGCGCCCATTGGTCCAGCGGTGCAGCATATCGCCGGTATTCACCACGAACGACCCAGGCACGTGAGGCACATCCCACCATTCGCCGGAGGCCATCTTGATCTGTAGACCGGGCACTCCCGATTGGGCCAGGAAGGTCATGAAATTGGCATCCGTATGGGGCGCGATACCGTACTGGCCGGGGGGCCGCTGCAGGGGTGGATAGTGGGACAGACGAAAAGAGAACTGGCTTTCCGCGAAGGCGGCATCGAAGGTATCCGGGGCCAGTTCCAGGGCCAAGGCCACCGCTGGCAGCAAGCGCCGGCCTAAGGCATCAACTGCCTCGGTATAGGCCAGGAGCGCCTCACGAAAACCTGGCAGATTCGCCGGCCATTCATTCGGCCCGGCGAAACGCCGCTGGGCCAGCGCCAGGGGGTCGTCCGTCGACCGTTCCCGTTTGATGAAAAACGCCTCGTTCATATCCGGCAGAGCCTCCTCGCTGGCCCGCGAGGTTCGGACATTGTACCGGCCCATGGCCATGTAGCCATTGTTGTGGGCGTTCATTAATACCGCC
>CAUZBE010000107.1:0-8528 GCA_963577885.1 Alphaproteobacteria bacterium | reverse complement strand
CGCCAAAAGCGCCGCGGGTCTGTTTATTGTCCAAAATGTCCTGCAGGCCGATGATCTGACCGGCCAGGCCCGAGATATTCTTTTGCGCCTGATCGATGATCAGCAACTGTTTACCCAGTTCGCCCAACGAGGCCGCCGTGCGGATCGCCGATTTTTCCAGGCTTTCGCCCATGCTCTTGCCGACCCCATCCAGGCGTTCATGCAAGGTTCGCAGCAATTCCGCCCGCTCGGTTGCGGATTGTTCCGACATCTGGCTCAATCGCCTGCCCAGATCGGCCTGGGCGGTGGCCAGACTGGCGGCGGTCGCGGCGAAGGCGTGTCCATGCGCTCGTCATCTGCACCCGGCCCACGGCGCAGCCAAAGCAGATACACAGACCCCGCCAAAATGAGCAGCAGGGTCGAGACCGCCAGGGCGCCGATCAATATTTACATGTCGCGGTCATTTTCAATCGTGCGGTCCAGGCGGCATGCCGGAGCTTGACCCGGTTGAGGTGCCATACTACCTAGAAGCTAGACTACCATTTTGTCATTTTTTTGACCCTACGCACGGCAAACGAATCATGACCATCCTGCCTATCATCACCGCGCCGGACCGCCGTCTGAAGGTTAAATCGAAACCTGTGGAAACTGTTGATGACAAAGTGCGGCAATTTCTCGACGATATGTTGGAAACCATGTACCAGGCCCCGGGCATCGGCCTGTCCGCCGTGCAGGTCGGCGACCCCAAATGTATGATCACCGTGGATGTCTCGCCGGACGATGAGGCCAAGGCGCCGCTCTATCTGATTAATCCGGAAATCATGGAATACTCCGAAGAATTAGGATCCTATAACGAAGGTTGTCTATCCCTGCCTGAGCAATTCGCCGATCTGGACCGGCCCGAGGCGATCACGGTGAAATTTCTGGATTATTACGGCGAGGCGCGGCGGTTGCACGCCGAGGGCTTGTTGGCGCGCTGTATTCAGCACG
Organism: Alphaproteobacteria bacterium; assembly: GCA_963577885.1. Taxonomy (GTDB): domain Bacteria; phylum Pseudomonadota; class Alphaproteobacteria. The sequence continues at coordinate 7,559 of CAUZBE010000107.1, read as the reverse complement.
AAATGGATCATCTAAAGGGCCGCCTGTTCGTGGATCATCTTTCCATCGTTAAGCGCAGTATCATTTTGCGCAAGCTGGACAAGGCAAAGCGGCAAAAAGTCACGGCATAAAACGGGGCATAAGTTGACATGGCTGATTTGCGGGTCGTCTTCATGGGCACGCCGGACTTTGCCTTGCCAACCCTTGCCGCGTTGCTGGCGGCCGACGGGATCGACGTGGTCGCGGTCTATACCCAGCCGCCGCGCCGGGCCGGACGCGGTTGGCAGCTGCGGCGCACACCAATACATACCGCTGCGTTGGCCCATGATCTTCCAGTCCACACCCCCGCCAGCCTAAAATACGCCGACGTTCAGGTCGAATTTAACACGCTAGGCGCCGAGGCGGTGGTGGTGGTTGCCTATGGCTTGATCCTGCCGGGGGCGGTCCTGGGCGCGCCTCGCCTGGGCTGTTTCAACCTGCATGGATCCTTGCTGCCTCGCTGGCGCGGGGCGGCGCCGATCCAACGGGCGGTGATGGCCGGTGATCAGGTGACGGGGGTATGCGTGATGGCCATGGACGAGGGCCTGGATACTGGCGCCGTGCTGTTGCGCGCGGAACAGCCTATCGCGGCTGACGCTACGGCGGGCGGGCTGCATGATCAATTGGCCGCTTTGGGCGCCCCGATGATGCTTGAGGCTCTGCGCGGCGTGGCCGGTGGGCGGCTTACGGCACAGCCCCAGGCGGAGGCCAGTGTAACCTATGCCAAGAAAATTGTTAAGGCGGAAGCCCGCATTGATTGGCGCCGGCCGGCGGCGGAGCTGGATTGTCTGATCCGCGGTTTGTCGCCCGTTCCCGGCGCCTGGTGCGAATGGCAAGGCGCCCGCATCAAAATTCTTTTAGCCCGGCCCGAGGACGGCGGTGACGCCGCCGCGCCGGGCACCATCCTGGACCATGACATGCTGATCGCGTGCGGGGCGGGCTCCTTGCGCCTCATGCGATTGCAAAAACCCGGCAAGGCGGCGGTGGCAACAGAAGATTTCCAGCGTGGCAACCCGCTGCAACCCGGCGACCGACTGGAATAAGGTTAATTTTACTTGGTTCCAGATCCACCGTTCATTCAGCGTCTGCCTTTAGCCTGGAAATCTGTTACGTGGGGAATACTGTCAGATTAATGGGTTGCAATGTGATGATTAATTTGCCGGCTAAGGCGCCAAATCCGATGAAGTTGACGGTTGCTATGACCGATCGTTGCAATCTGAAGTATTTTATCTGCACCCGCGAGAAATTAGAGGGGCAAATTGGCAGCAAGGGTAAGAATATAGCGCTGGAAAAGCTCTACGCTATGGAAGCGTCTCTGCGCAAGGCCCAGATCATCTAGCTCACCGGTTTTGGCAAAACTTTCCTGCATCCGCAATTGGGTGAGGCGCTGGATTACATCTATTCGATCAATCCACGCGAGAATCTGATTAATTTTGTTTTGAACGGCACCCTGTCGTCGCGGGCATGGGGCGAAAAGCTGGACCGATGTCTAAACAATCTGGCCATCTCCCTCAACGCTGCGCTACCCGAAACCTACAAACGGGATATGTACCCTTAACCTGTTCCGCAATCCCCGCGAGATCGCTCCCGAGGCTTATCGCGGCAAGCAGTTTGCCGAGGACAATACCGTGGCGCAGCATTGGCAGGATGATTTCTACGACGCGCTGGTTGAACATTGGGGCGAGGAGGGCGGCAATCGCCTGGCCGAATTCCAGGCCGGCGGCATAGACATTGCCAAATTGGCTCTTACGAACCGCTATATGCGCAGGTTGATTATAGGTTAAACTCTGTCCTCCGATACTTTGGGGGCGAGGATGGCAACGCGGAATCAAGGTCTGGACCATGGGCATGGCGAGGGCTTAACCGTGACCGGCATGCCGCCGGCGCGGCGATTGGGGCAATTCAGTTGGGCCCTGTTCGATTGGGCAAACCAACCCTACTTCACCTTGGTCACAACCTTCATTTTCGCCCCTTATTTCACCTCATATGTGGTTGGCAACGCCATTCGCGGCCAGGAATTGTGGGGCTATGGCCAGGCCGTTGCCGGACTTTGCATTGCCTTGTTAAGCCCCGTGATGGGAGCCATGGCCGATGCCAGCGGCCGGCGCAAACCCTGGATATTGGTGTTTCAGGCCCTTGGGGCACTCAGTTGTGCCGGCCTGTGGTTGGCGCTGCCGGGAGCGGCGGACCGGGACGTGGTGATGATCCTGGGTCTGGTGGTGCTGGCCAGTCTGGGCGCGGAATTCGCCACCTTGTTTAACAATGCCATGCTGCCGAGCCTGACGTCCGTGGCGCGTCTGGGCCGGTTGTCGGGCTATGCCTGGGGCCTGGGCTATCTGGGCGGCCTAGTATCCCTGGGCTTTGTCTTGGGCGGCTTCAGCCTGCCGGAGGTGCCTTTGTTCAGCTTGGACAAGGCCAGTCACGAACATGACCGCATGGTCGGTCCGCTATCGGCGGTCTGGATGGTGATATTCATTCTACCCCTGTTCCTGTTTACCCCGGACATCCCACCCAGCGGTCTGGGCCGGGCGCAGTCGGTGCGCCAGGGCTTGCGCCAGTTGGCGGGCACCTTGCGCCATTTGCGCCATTACCGGAACATCATGCGGTTTTTGATCGCGCGGATGATCTACTTTGATGGCCTTTCAGCGATCTTCGCCTTCGGTGGCATTTATGCTGCGGGCAGTTTTGGCTGGACTACAACGAATTTGGGCATATTTGGTATCATTATCACCATATTCGCCGCTGTTGGCGCCGTCGTCGGCGGTTGGCTCGATGACCATATAGGCTCTAAAAAAACTATTATCCTGGCGGTGGCTGGGCTGATCATCGCGACCCTGGGGATTGTTTCCATTACCGTCGATGGTCTGGGCACCGCGGCCCGGACGGATACCATATTCTTCTTTGTCCACTATGCCGTAGCCGCGCCGGGAGAGGGCATGTTCACCACCCTGGCGGAGCAGGTATTCCTCATCTTCGGCATCATGATCGGCATCTTCGGCGGTCCGGCCCAGGCCGCGTCCCGGACCATGGTATCGCGGCTGGCGCCGCCCGCGATGATTGGTGAGTTTTACGGCCTGTACGCCTTGTCGGGCAAGGCAACCGCCTTTATCGCCCCTCTGGTGGTTGGTCTGGTTACCGGCATGGCGCAAAGCCAACGTGCCGGCGTGGCGGCAATTTTGGTCTTCCTGGTCGTGGGCCTGCTGTTGCTGCTTCCCGTGCGTGAGGAACGGCTGGAAGCCGCCGCTTGATGGACCCCGGGAGGCGGTAGCCCGGAGCACATTATTAGATAATTCTAACAGGCCGCCTTTGAACCAATTCGGAAATCTAATGAAGCCCTCGATTTTTTGAAACAGTATCCCTCGTGACGAGAAAGGTACGACCAGAGTATGGGAATTCCACATCCCTTATGGCTTCAACGTGCCGCTGATGGGGTGGTCTGGCGCTTGTAATCCCATCAATATAGAATTTGAGAATTGATTGATGGGGTAAGACCATGAAGTTCGGCGTGCATTTTGGTTCTCGTGGGGTCGCCGGCGATCCCGATACACTGAAGGCCATTGCCCAGAAGGCTGAGGCGTTGGGCTTTGAGCACTTCGGTATGAGCGATCACGTGGTCGTCGCCACGGACGTCGCCAGCGCTTATCCCTATTCCGCGAGCGGAAAGTTCTATGCTCAAGACACGGGCGTGTCACTAGAGCAGGTGACTGCGCTGGGCTTCGTAGCTGCAGCGACCAATCGCATTCGTCTCTTGACCTCGGTACTGGTACTGCCGCATCGCCATCCAGTGCTGGCCGCCAAGATGCTCGCGACCGTTGATGTGCTCTCCAAGGGGCGTCTGATTGTAGGCGTTGGCGTTGGCTGGATGGCGGAAGAGATTGCGTTGCTCGGCGGGCCGCCGTTTGCGGATCGCGCCAAGGCATCTGACGAATACATCGAAGCGTTTAGAGAACTATGGACATCAGAGACGCCGGCGAAGAGAGGCATGTATGCTACTTTCGACCACCTGTTGTTTGCGCCGAAGTCGGCACAGACTCCGCACGCGCCGATCTGGGTCGGTGGCGAAGCAAAGGGAGCGCGCCGGCGCGCGGGGCAGCTCGGAGACGGTTGGTATCCCGTAGCCGCCAATCCACGACTGCCATTGGATACGCCGGATTTGTATAGCCAAGCGCTGAGTGATGTGCGCGCCCATGCGGAACAGGTGGGGCGTGCCCCAGAAGAAATCGCAGGGGCATTGCTAGCCATCTACTGCCGAGTTGGTTCTATTCAGGAAGGACGCGGCGGCGGTCGTCTGGCATTCACGGGTAGTGCACAGGCCATCATCGACGACATTGGTCAGTTCCAAGAGCGTGGTCTTCAGCATTTCCTGATCGGCGGCGATGGCAGCGATTACCAGGGGACGGTCGACCGGTTGGAGCTCTTTGCGACCGAGGTGATGGCAAAGTTCCAATAGGTTGGCATTGTTTATGCGGGATAGCCCAACAAACCCGGATCAACCTTTCAGGCCCCGTCGGGTTCCTGTTAGTGCGGCTTGGTACAACCACGGACGCGGGCCCGCCTCGCCGCGGGCTTACGCCGTTCCCGTGTCCTGGAGCACCGCACCATCCGCCGATAGTTTCTCAATCTCACTTTCATCGTAGCCGATCTCGCGCAAGACTTCCGCACTATGTTCGCCGAAGTGCGGTGCATGGGTGCGGATGGTAGACGGCGTTTTCGAATATTTTACCGGCGGCCGCACCAGCAGGGTTTCGCCTTCAGTCGGATGGATGTGTTTTTCGAACATGCCGACGGCTTTTAGATGTTCATCTTCGATCAGGTCGTCCAAATCGGTAATCGGCATGCAAGGGATCTGCTGCTCCTCACAAATTGCAACCCATTCCGCTGTGGTCCGCTCCGGCGTACACTCGCCTACGAAGCCGTAGAGATCGCCGACACTGCCGATACGCGCGCGATAAGTCGAAAATCGAGGATCTTCCATGAGTTCCGGCCGACCGACGGCGGTGAAGAAGTTGAGCCAGTGCTTGTCACTATAAGGCAGCAGGCAAACGAACCCGTCTTTGGTCTTAAAGGGTCGGCGGGCGTTCGTCATAACGCGCGCATAACCCAACTCGCTGATCGGCGGTTCGTAGGCACAGCCATTGATGTGCTCGACCAGATTGAAGCTCACCATAGTTTCCAGCATCGGCACTTCGACGAACTGTCCTTCGCCGGTCCGCTCCTTATGCAAAAGCGCGAAGGCAACAGCCTGGCTCATAGTCAATCCGGTGACCTTGTCGGCAATTGCGGCAGGGACATAGCGCGCCTCACCGTCCTGCCGCCTGAACATGCTGGCGAGCCCGGACGATGCCTGGATAGCATCGTCATAGGCCGGCTTCGACCTATAGGGCCCGTCCTGGCCGAATCCATAGGCACCGACATAGATGATGTCTGGTTTGATCGCCGAGACCGCCTCATAATCGAAGCCCAACCCGGCCATCGCCTGGGGCCGCATGTTGTGGAGGAAAACGTCCGCTGTCGGAATCAGTTTGCGTAGGATGTCCTTGGCCGCTTCATGTTTGAGGTTCAGCGCCAGCGACCGCTTGTTTCGGTTGGTATTCAAGAAGATGCCGCCCATATTGACGTTCTTCACCGCGCCCATGTTGCGCGCGATATCGCCCGTGGGCGGCGCTTCAATCTTTATGACATCAGCGCCGGCATCGGCGAGCGCCTGCGTACCGTACGGGCCAAGCAGTACGGTGGTGATATCGATTACGCGAATTCCTTCAAGAGCGCCTGACAAACTCATTCTCCCTTGTGCATCGGTTGCATTGTTTTGATTGTTGCGCGGCGGGACCTCGCCACTATCCTGAACAGCTGTTTCAACTTCAATTATTAACGTGCCAGCGCTGGCCCGTCCATGCCTCGCCCGCAGCGAACGCCGCAGTATGACAACCAGTTTGCGGTTCTCACCCTGTAATGAATTGTCTCCCTTTAGCGATCAAAGTAGTTCAGGTGCAAGGGAAAGCCAGGCAACACGAATGTCGGCTTATGGTTAATCTGCGAACTCGTGCCCGCATCCAGAACACGCCCGGGCTACGACACATTCGGGACATTCAGAACCAACAAAGATATACTTGAAGAATCCGGAGCGGGCAGCTGCGTCACCCGCTCCGTAATGCTATCGGCTAGAGGCTTTGAATCATGACGAATGATCGCTTTGGTATCCGCTGGGGATTGGCTGGCGGCACGACGCTGGCGTCCATAGATGAAGCGCGCGATGCTGCCCGATTTGCCGAGAAAGCGGGCTTCGACAGCTTCTGGATTTCCCATGCCATGGGTATCGATCCCATTTTGGCGCTGGCCTGCATTGGCGGCGATTTTCCCGGTATCAGCGAAGTTGGCACGTCGGTTGTGCCGCTGTATGGCCGCCACCCAGTCGGGCTCGCCCAGCTGGCGCGGAGCGCTCAGAATGCCCTGGGTGGACGATTCACCCTTGGCGTGGGGGCCGCCTCCAAGCGCCATGCCGAGGACGTGCTCGGCCTTTCGTGGGACAAGCCATTCTCCTACGCGCGAGAGTTCATAGACGCGTTAGAGCCGTTGCTGACGGACGAGGCGGCGGATACGGACGGCATACAGATCTCCGCACACGCCAAGCTCGCGATCGAGGCGCGACCGACGCCCATTTTGCTAGCTGCGCTCGGCCCAAGGATGTTGTATTTTGCCGGCAGCCGGCTAGGGGGCACGACGCTAGGGCAATGCGGGCCGCGCACCATATTATCCTACATTTTGCCGCACCTCCAAGCCGGTGCCGAGCGTGCCAACCGCAGCAGCGCTCCGCGCATCATGGCGCTGGTGCGGATCTGCGTCACCGACGATTTTGCGGGCGCAAAAGTTCTGGCGCGGGAAATCGCTACGCAATACCAGTCGAACCCCTCCTATGCCAATGCCACCAAGCACGAAGGCCTCGATGATGCCTCCGACCTGCACTTGATCGGAAGCTGGCAACAAATTTTGGACGGGCTGGCAGAATACGCCGAGGCGGGAGCGACAGATTTGCGCATTCAGGTTGCGGCGCACGACGAAATCTCCAGAGAGAGGACACGTGACGCCCTGGCAGACTATCTGTCTTAATGCTTGCAAAACATTGCGCGGGACTAGCGAGCCTCAGTAAACGGCCAATTTTTGCGAAGTCCTACGACGAGGGTCGATTCTGACTACCCCTTAGGCGCCAAGGCCCACCTGCTGGATTCGTTCCATGCCCAGCTTGGTCAGGCTTGGAATAAAGTCCCGGTAAAGGTAGCCCCAGGTCGGCTGACCATGAACGCAGACGACAACATTGTAGTGCGTTTTGCCGGTCGCCCCTTCATCCACATAGTGCTGGGGAAAGCCGTTTCCGTCGAAAAGACGAGGTTAGTAGGAACAAGTGCCGTCAAATGTCTCGTCTGCTGCAATCACCAAGCTGACCCCTGGATTCCCCTGATGTGCCCCGTGGGGAACGCGTTATTCTTCACTGATCAGACGTAGCACGAGTTCAGCGAACTCGGCACCCCGGTGCTTGCCGCCAT
>CAUZBE010000106.1:0-8583 GCA_963577885.1 Alphaproteobacteria bacterium | reverse complement strand
CTGTATTAAGGTGAATTAAGCCTGCGGGACTCCAACCTGGGCGGCCTTTCAGCGCGCCTCAAGCTGCCCCTCGCGCCGTGATTATTGCAGGACGCCGGGCCAGTTCTTGTCAGCGGCGGCGATATAGGCGTCCCGGCCGGCTGTCCAAGTCTTTTGGATATCATGGGAGTAGTTCAAATACAGCTTGCCGTCCACGATGGCCCAGGCGGTAGGGTCGATCTTCGCGGTGCTATTCTGGGCTACGGCGTAAGCGCAATAGCCGCCGTATTTTGGCGCAAATTTAACGGGGTTCGCAACAAACTGATCCCGGTTGGCGGCGGAGGCAAACCACCAGTTCGCACCCATCCACTCAGCGGTGAAATCGCCGTTACCTTCCACCGCCTTGCCAACCGTGAAATAAGCCACCGGGTCATAGCCGGCAATGGCCCGGCCCAGCCAGTTGGCATAGATTGCATCGGCCGCGCCGGCCGGCACTGTGAACAACAAAGTTATAGCCACAACCAGCGCCGATAATGCTGGGCTCTTCACCAATATGGTTTGCTCCTAATTACTCGCCCAAGCGTCCGCCGCGCCGCAATGCCCTCTAATCCCCGCCGGCGGCGTCCAGATGTTCAAAAAATTGCCGGCCCATGGCCCGTTGGTTTTCATAAATTGAACCCCCAAAGACCGCCGACGGATAAGGCATACGCACCGGTACATCCGCTAGGCGCGGCACCAGGCTGCCCTCACCCCGTATGATCCATCTTTGGAACTCATCGTAGCCATCCCTGAACCCGGCTAGAGGCCAGGCGTCGGCTGCGGTCATTTCAAGTAGCAACAGCCGCCGCTGGCGGTTTGAACGGTTGCTTTCGGAGCCGTGTACGGCGCGGGCATGAAAGATCAACATATCCCCGGCCCGGCCCGTCATGGACACGGCCTGTTTGAAATCCAGCTGGCTTTCATCCTGGTCCAAGGCGCCGCAAAAGGCGCCATTGCTGTGATGATTGAAAATTGGCCCTTTGTGGGATCCGGGCATGACGCATAGGGGGCCGTTTTCGGCATCCATATCGTCCAGAAAAATGCTAATCGTTAGCACGTCATCATTGGTGTGCGGGTAAAAGGCCCAGTCCTGGTGCCATTCAACGGGGGCGCCAAATCCGGCCGCCTTGATATTGATCTTGCCACCATACAGGCGGATGTTTTCGCCGATCAGCGCCGCCACCGGGTCGGTGATGTCGGGATCGCGGGCCAGGTCCTCAAAAACGGGAAAAAATAAATGCGGCGTCTTGATGCGTCGGACCCGGGGTATTTTCGGTGTATGAGTGGCTTCCAGGTCGTAGATTTCATTGTTACCTTCAACCCCGCTGGCTGCCTGCACGATGGTATCGGTCTCGGCCCGCAAGGCGCCCAGTTTTTCGGTCCCTAGCACTGGGCCCACATTAATATAGCCGTGCTCGGCAAAAAAATCCTTGTCCGCCTGGTCAATCGCCATTGCCGCCACTCCGTCAGCTTTACGCCGCCAATTTAGCGCAAGCCGCAAAAAAGGCCAAGCCGGGTCAGGAGCCGCCGCCGACAATGACCATTCTGATCAAGGCGACGGCATCGGCGCTGGCCCATTCCGCCGGCCCAACCAGGTGGCCTATTTTCTGCCCCCTGGCGTCGACCAACACGGATGTAGGCAAGCCATAGGCGCCAAACATCCGCTGCGCCTTGGTGGACGTGTCGATGAAAATTTCCAGATTCCGAACTTTTTTCTCCTGGTAGAATTCTTGCACGGCCTCCAGGCCCTTGCGGTCGGACGAGATCGCCGCAACCACAAATTCCGAGCCGCCAAGCAGCGCCTGCAACTTATCCAGGTAGGGCATTTCGCGGCGGCAGGGGCCGCACCAGGTGGCCCAGAAATTGACCAGCACCACCTTGCCCGCAAAGTCGGCCATGGTACGTTTTTGTCCCTTACCGTCACGGAAAGTTATAACCGGCACTGGCAGCGGTTTGGGCAACAGGGTAAAGTTCGCCATTGTGCCGGTCACCCACTTGGACAAGCTGCCGGCGTGGGTTGCCTGGACCATTGCCAGCAGCATAAAAATGCTCATGGTGGCGACAAACGAGGTCTTCAACAGTGTCTGGGGGATGCAACGCAACTGGGCCATGGCCTCCTCAAAAGGCGGGAGTTTCTAAATGACCGACGAAACGTCGGACGACGGACGGACGAGCGACAACCAAACAGCGGCCAACTCCCTGTGGGGCGGGCGCTTTGCCGCTGGCGCCACTGATATCATGCAGCGGATCAACGCATCGATCTATTTCGATCGGCGCTTTTTCCGCCAGGATATTATCGGCAGCCGGGCCCATTGTAGCATGTTGGTCGCGCAAGGCATCCTGACCGCCGAAGACGGTCACGCGATCTTGAAGGGCCTTGATCAGATCGAAGCGGAGATTGCTGCCGGCGCCTTTGAACTCGATCCGGCCAAGGAAGACATCCACATGCATGTGGAGGCGCGGTTGAGCGAGCTGATCGGCGAGGCGGCGGGACGCCTGCACACCGCCCGGTCGCGCAACGATCAGGTCGCCACGGATTTTCGCCTTTGGCTGCGCGACGAGATTGATGCCCTGGCCCTGGCCCTGAAGCAGTTGCTGGTAGTGCTATTGGACCGGGCGGACGAGCATGCGGATACGGTAATGCCCGGGTTCACCCATCTGCAAGCGGCCCAGCCGGTCACCTTTGGCCACCACCTGATGGCCTATGTGGAAATGTTGAGCCGGGATCGCGGCCGTTTCGCCGACTGCCGGCGGCGTTTGAATGAAAGCCCCCTGGGTGCCGCCGCCTTGGCCGGCACTTCGTTTCCCATCGACCGGGTGGCGACGGCTAAGGCCCTGGGCTTTGACCGGCCCATGGCCAATTCCATGGACGCCGTGTCGGCGCGGGACTTTGCCATGGAATATCTTGCGGCGGCGGCGATCCTGTCGGTGCATCTCTCTCGCCTGGCCGAGGAATTGGTCAATTGGGCCTCGGCCCAGTTCAATTTTATATCTCTGGGCGACGGCTTCACCACCGGGTCTTCGATCATGCCGCAGAAACGCAACCCGGATGCCGCCGAATTGGTGCGGGCAAAGGCCGGCCGGGTCATCGGCGATTTGACTGCCCTGCTAGTGGTGATGAAGGGCCTGCCCCTAACCTATTCCAAGGATATGCAGGAAGACAAGGAGCCTGTTTTTGAGGTCGCCGACACGCTATCCCTGACGGTCCCGGCTATGGCCGGAATGCTGGGCGATTTGACAGTCAAAACAGACGTTATGGAGGCCGCCACCGGGCAGGGCTTCGCCACCGCCACAGATCTGGCCGACTGGCTGGTGCGGGAGCTGGGTTTGCCGTTCCGCCGCGCCCACCACGTCACGGGAAGCCTGGTGAAGCTGGCCGAGGGACGCGGCGTCGATCTGGATGGATTGTCCCTGGCGGATATGCAAGCGGTCGAAGGCGGCATCACCAAGGCGGTGTTCGCGGTGCTGGGCGTGCGCAATTCCGTGGCCTCGCGGATCTCTCTGGGTGGCACCGCGCCGAGCCAGGTGCGCGCCGCCATCGCCAAGGCCAGGATCGCATTGTGACGCCGCGCCGCGCCATGCTACGCCTTGTTTTGGGGACGGCCCTGGTGGCCGCCCTGGCAGCCTGCGGTAAAAAGGGTCCACCAAAACGGCTTGACGGTAGTTCCCGAATGAAAATCGAGCGCGACACCAATAAAAAAGGCAATAGCCCCTGATGGACCATTTCCAATACCGGCGGGGCGTTTTACATGCCGAAGATGTTGCCATCCCGGCCATCGCCACGGCTGTCGGCACGCCGTTCTATTGCTATTCGACTGCCACGATGACCCGGCATTACAATGTTCTCGCCAGCTCGTTGGAAGGGACGGGGGCGCGAATCTGCTATGCGGTAAAGGCCAATTCGAACCAGGGGGTAATCCGCACGATGGTCGAACTGGGCGCGGGGGTGGATGTCATTTCGGGCGGCGAATTACAGCGCGCCCTGGCCGCTGGCGCCTCTGCCGACAGTATTGTCTTCGCCGGTCCGGGCAAGACAAATGACGAGCTGGTGCAGGCACTGGTCGCCAGCATCTATCAATTCAATGTGGAGAGCGAACCCGAACTGCGACTGTTGAGCGCCTTGGCGACGGAAATGGGCAGGGTGGCGCCGGTGGCCATTCGGGTCAATCCGGATGTTGATGCCGGCACCCACGAGAAAATCACCACCGGGCGCAAGCAGAATAAATTCGGCATTCCCATCGCCCGGGCCCTGGAAATTTTTGCGCTGGGCGCCGCCCTGCCCGGTCTGGCCATGCTGGGCGTCGCCATCCATATTGGTTCGCAAATTACCGATCTGGCTCCCTTCGAAGAGGCCTTTGATAAGGCCCTGCGTTTGATCGACGATTTGCGTGCCGCGGGTCATGACATCCGCCGTTGCAATCTGGGCGGCGGCCTGGGTATTCCCTATGGTGGCGAAACACCACCATCACCGGCCGAATATGGCCGCATGGTAAAGCGCCTGACCGCTAACCGGCATCTGGATCTAGTGCTGGAGCCGGGCCGCGTTCTGGTGGGCAATGCCGGTATTCTGGTTGCCCGTGTGGTCCACGAAAAACACGAGGGCCGGCGCTTTATCATCATAGATGCCGCCATGAACGATTTGATTCGGCCCGCCATGTACGACAGCTGGCACGACATTGTGCCTGTGTCTGAAGCCGGCCCCGGCGTTGAAATGAGCGATGCGGATGTGGTAGGGCCAATTTGCGAGACGGGCGATACCCTGGCCAGAGCCCGGCCCATGCCACCCCTTGCTCCCAATGATTTGATCGCCGTGCGCAGCGCAGGGGCGTATGGTGCGGTCATGGCATCAACGTATAATAGCCGCGCCCTGGTGCCTGAGGTGCTGGTGCGCGGCAATGAATTCGCGGTGATCCGGCCGCGCCAAAGTATTGCCGACCTGCTGGCCCTGGACCGGCCGCCGCCCTGGTTCGCGGCGGCACTGTAATAGTGCCATGAAGCTTCCAAACCGCACGGCAGGTTCACACATTATGGCGCGAATGGCGCTGTTTTGGGGGGCCTTATGGCCAGCCCTGTTGCCTATTTTGTGTGTCCTAGGTCTGTTTGCGGCCGTGGCGCTGTTGGAAATACTGGCCTTGTTACCCGCCTGGTCCCATGTTGCCCTATTGGTGCTGTTCGCGCTGCTTCTGATAGGTGCTGTCTGGCTGGGCGACAGACAATGGCGTAAGCCGCCTGCGGGCGCCGTCACGGAGCGCCTGGAGCGCGATAGTGGCCTGATCCACCGCCCCCTGGGCACCTTGCAGTACCAGCTGGCCAACAGTCACGATGGTCGGGGCACGGCCCTGTGGCGGTCGCACCAGCGGCGGGCCCGCAGCCAGTTGCGCAACGTCCACCTTGGCCTGCCCCGGCCGGGCCTGCCCCAGGCTGATCCCTGGGCCCTGACCCCGGATTTCAGCGTCGGCATGGCCACGGATGGCGAACTTGAAGCCCGGATCAACCCACCTGACTACACCGGCCTGCCGCCGCAAAAGCTAGATCCAAAAAGCACCGAGACATTGCGCGTTGCCCAGGGCAGCATTCTCATGGCCCGGGTCTATGGTGGCCGCGATGTGCCCGGGCTGTCGGTCGGCGGCGCGGTGACGCCGTTTCTAAAAATCGACGGGCAAAACTATGAATTAAACCAGGCCATAGAGGCCGGGCAACGTCTGAGCGTAGCCTCGGCGGTACAAGCACTGGCGGACTGGCTCCTTGCCGTCATCGCAGATCAGCCGTCGACGATCACGGCCGATGAAGACCCCAAGATAACCGCACGCCAAGCCCTGCGCCTGTCCTACCAGGCCGCGGACGACTATGGCTTGGCCGAGGTTTGGGCTAAACTCCGCCGCCGCGCCGCCGCGCCGGCGAACGCGCCCGCCTGAAGCGCAACTATATACAACGCCTGCTAGAACAGTTTTAGCTCCTATTCGATGAACATCGAATAGGAACCTTTTTTCGTTCACGCCAGTGCGCAGGGGCGTGAACGCTAAACATAAATCTAACCCAAGGCATGATCGATGATCGCGGTGGCGCAGGCGTCGGGGTCTTCCTGGGCCATCAGATGCAAACAGCCAGGCATGGTGCGCGCTTCAGCCCTCGGCATGTTGGCGGCGATGGCGATCATGGTCCCCGGCGCCCAGGAATGCAGATCCGGCAACACCGTTTGATCGGTGGCGAAAATGCGGGTGCGGGTTGCGACCCTGGCGGTCTGCTCGAATATACCGCTGTCGGGACAATTGGCATAGATGGCTGCTTCGATGGCGCCGGGGCAGCGTAGGGTAAGGCCGCCGCCTGGTCCGGGTTCCACGGCTGCCGTCATATAAGCCGCCATCATGTCATCGGCGAACCGGCGGTAGGTAATGATGGTCTCCACTTCGGCCCGCAGAGCCTCGTGATCGGGAAAATCGTTGCGCCGTCCGGCAGCCCAGCGAACAAAGGCTGGGGAATGCGCCAAGGCTGCCGCCCGTTCCCCATGACCGTCTGGTGGATAGATTGGCGGCTCGAACAGGGTCAGGCTGTCAAACGGTGCCTCGCCCAACTCCGCTTCCAGCAACACCGCCGCCAAGCCGCCCAACGAATGCGAGGCAAAATGCAATGGCGCCGCCGGGCCAATTCTATCGAGCACGTGCGCCGTTACGGCGCTCAAATCTTCGGCGAAGCGCAGCATGGCGTAATCGTGTTCCATATTGCCCCGCGGCTTAGCAGAAGCGCCATGGCCACGGGCGTCATAGGCATAGACCTGGAATTGGCCAGCCAATCGGTGGAGCAAGGGCAGATAACAGCCGGCGTTGAAACCGTTGGCATGGGCCCAGATCAGGGCCGGTCCGGCAAACGGCGCCGCCCGCACTCGATAGGCGCGGATGTCTATGGCACCGGACGAAGGGACCGTGAGCGCTTCCGCGAAAGTACCAGGCAAGGTCGGCGGCGATGGGATCACTAGTACGCCAATTCCTCGAATATAGGATCGACGGAATGATTCCAGACGCCGGTGTAGCGTTCCAACAACAGTTCCGCCGGCGCACGGCCGGCGGCCACGGTTTTCTGCAGCATGACTAGATATTCCGTCTCGTCGCCCGTGATGGCGCCGGGCCGGGCCCGGGCCCGTAACCCGCCCATCGCGATGTCCAGAACCAGCCTGGCGAGATCCAACAGTGTGCCACCCTGATCCAATGGAGTGGCGAGGCCAAGACGCGGCACCTCGGCCCGTAGCCGGGCCAACTCCTCGACCGTGAAGCCTTTGACCAGGTCCCAGGCTGCGTCCTGGGCGCTCTGATCATACAACAGCCCGACCCAAAGGGCCGGCAGGGCGCATAGACTGGCCCAGGGGCCGCCGTCCGCGCCACGCATTTCCAGGAACGTCTTCAAGCGGACTTCCGGGAACAGGGTGGTCAAATGATCTTCCCAGTCCTTCAGGGTCGGCTTCTCGCCCGGCAAGGCTGGTAGGCGGCCGACCATGAAATCGCGAAACGACTGGCCCCTGGCATCCAAGTATTTGCCATCGCGATAAACGAAGTACATGGGCACGTCCAGCGCGTACTGCGCATAGGCCTCATAGCCCATGTCGCCATCAAAAACGAACGGCAGCATGCCTGTGCGGTCAGGATCGGTATCGGTCCATATCTGGCTGCGGAAGGATAAAAACCCGCTCGGTTTACCCTCGATGAAGGGTGAATTGGCGAACAGCGCCGTGGCCAGGGGCTGCAGAGCCAAGGCGATGCGGAATTTCTGCACCATGTCCGCTTCCGACCCGAAGTCCAGATTAACCTGCACGGTACAGGACCGCAGCATCATGTCCTGACCCAGGCCGCCCTTGGACGGCATATAATCCAGCATTAGCCGATAGCGCCCTTTGGGCATGACGGGAACATCTTCGCGCCGCCATTTCGGATCGAAGCCGAGGCCGAGGAAGCCGACATCCATTTCCCTGGCCACGGCCTTCACCTGGGCCAGATGGTTGTGCACCTCGGCGCAGGTCTGATGCAAGGTATGCAATGGGGCGCCGGACAACTCAAATTGACCGCCCGGTTCAAGGGTGATCGAGGCCCCATCCAATGTTAGCGAGATAACGTTGCCGGCTTCATAGACCGGCTGCCAGCCAAACCGCTGCAAACCTTCCAGCATGGCGCGAATGCCTTGCGGGCCCTCGTAGTCCAAGCGGGCCAGATCGCCAAGGCGATAGGCGAATTTTTCGTGCTCAGTGCCGATGCGCCAGCGGTCACGCGGCTTTTCGCCGGCGGCAATATAGGCCACAAGCTCGGAAAAGTCTTCGATTGGCGGCTGCGCGCTGGCGGACTTATTGGACATACACATCAACCTCGGCTTGCCGTCATGGTGCTTTCCTTCCCCCCCCACGCTTGGCGTCAGGTTGGATCGTGTTCGAGTAATGTATGCGGGGCCAGGATGCAAGTGGGCAGGCTATCGGAATGGTCTCTGAACTTGGTCTGTTTCAGGGCCGGCCATCGCCAACCAGGGCCTGCCAAAGGCTGAGGGCGGCTACGGCGGCGGTTTCGGTGCGCAGAATTCTGGGACCCA
>CAUZBE010000105.1:0-8584 GCA_963577885.1 Alphaproteobacteria bacterium | reverse complement strand
GGACGAAATACCAGCCTTCAAAAAGCAAGGCGTTCGAACGACGGGGCCACCACGGGATACCAAGACCCTTTGGTCAGTGCCAACCTAGATTGGTGGCGGCCTTTGGATACCGCTTTAGGCAACTATAAGTGGATGGTGTTTCGGGGCCATGATCCCTCAACGCGGCCTTTGGGCCTAATTGTTCGGTGAAGGGTCGAATGGCCGGGGCATCTTCGGATATCCGGGTCCGCTGGGGGGACGGGCAGGCCTTCGGGTTTCCTGAATATCCGGCAAGCTGGTCGAGGCGTGAAGCGGGCCCAACCCGTGGTGTGTCTAGATTGGTGGGCTAGGAAATTATTGCGATGGACTTTCGGGTTGATGGCGATGGATGGAAAAGCCCAGGCGGCGAAGAGAATGCGGAGCATTGCCCTTTGGGGTCAGGTTCCAATTTTCCAGGCCGCTGGAGCAGCAGGTCTTTAAGCGCGGGTCTTCGGGCTACCATCTTCGGACAGTGGTCTTCAAGCAAAGGCTTATGGGTGACTGGACTCCGTGAACCGGAAGGCTTCGGCTTTCAGAGGCTTCTGCCTCGGCGGTTCCGAGGCGTCAGGAGTGTCCTTCGGGGCACGTTGCTAGGATCCCGTGTCCAATGCGCCTGACGTCTCTTTTTTTTGCAAATTCATGATCTATCGGCATTCCCTAAATTACTGGGTTGCGGATATCGCTTAACATCCACCCGCCGATGCCCAGAAAAACGGCGTCCGCTGCGCGTTCGATCCAATGCCGGGCGCGGACAAAGCGGCGGCGCACGGGCGTAGACGACATAAAGACACTGACGATGCTGTACCAGATCAGAGCGGTGGCGAAAACCAGGCCGATCATCAGGATCATCAGCCAGGCCGGCGTCGCCGATGTCACAGCGGTCGCGAAGACCGAGATAAACACACCAACGGCCTTGGGTTTGGTCAGGGTTACAAAAAATCGAAACGAAAAGCACTTCGCGCACCCGTAGGGCCCTGTTCCGCGATGTCAGGCGCAGGGGACGTCGAAAAGATCAGGCGCAAGCCCAAAAATTAGATAAGCCGCGCCCAAAAAGTGCACGGCCCAGGCCCGCCATTGATATTGCACTAGCACTGCTGACAGGCCCAGCAGGCTCAACGCCGCATACAGCCCAAACAGATGGAAAAACCCAACGTGGTCGAGAGCCCGGCCCTGGCGCCATTGGTCATTGACGAGCGGACGACGGCGACAAAATCCGGCCCCGAAAAAATGAGCGCGGGAATGAAGATGCCGAACACGCCGGTGAAAATAAACACGGGACCCAATTTAAGGTTTTTCCAACTAGGCGGCCTTGTCGAAGTTCACATGGTCACCGAAATAATGCACCGCGCGGTCTAGCTTATTCATCCCCTCAATGCGGCAGATGCGGCGCCGACCTGTGATCCATTCCACGCCCACCCGCGAATCTACCCAGGCCTCCGCCGTCTGCAGGGTGCTTTGCCGCTGTAGGGCGTCCCGGATATAATAATGGTGGGGCACCATGACGCGGAGCTGCAAACGCTCGATAATCGCTTCAACATACACCTGCCCCATGACGTGTTGCGAAACGTCAACGGGCAATAGGGCAATATCGATCTAGCCCAGGGCTTTCCAGATATTACCGGGGGGATCATGGTGGTTATCATCCCAATGGACGCTCCGCATGCCGCCTGTCTCCACCACGATCAGGCAATGACCCCAGGAACGAGGATTGTCCGGCGGCTCTATATTCGTACCGTGAAATTTCTTATCAATTTTTTTGAAGGCATAGATGGCACAGCTTGAATACACCGCATGCTTGTCCGCCAGGCCATAGATGGTCATATTGCTAAAGGCATACATGCCTATCAAACGGTCCAACAGCACATGGGCATCAAGCCGATTGAGGGCATCGTGATAGAATTGGGCGTGGGTGGAGACACCAATATTGACCGCCGTGATGGGAAAATTGCGAAAATACCAATCCCAAATGCGGGCGGGGTGAGTGCGCCGGGGGGCGATTATCACGCTGATGCCCTTGGGCGAAGTGATGCGAAAGGCGGAACTGCGACAGAACGCCAACTCCACCAGCCCATGGCGGGCCGGCGCGTTGTCGGCCTAAAGCTCGATCATCTGGTTATGATTGCTGGTCATTTGCCCGATGTTCAGGCCGGTATCGTCATCCACCATGGCGGACCGCCTACATTTTTGACCCTAGCCCTTCGCCGCCATGGCCTCGATCTCGATCACGATGTCGGGCGAGGCTAGTCCATCCACTATCAATAAAGTCGAGGCTGGCAGGGCCGCATCACCGATGACATTCTTGCGGGCGGCGCGGTAGTCATCGATATGGCGTGGGTCGGTGACGAAGACCGTAAACTTGACCAGATCCTTCTTGGCCATGTCGCTTTCCTTCAGGCAGGCAAGGACATTGCGGAATGCCTGTTCCGCCTGCTTGCCTGCGCCGTCCTGAAGCTTGCCCTTGGCGTCTATGCCGACTTGGCCGGCAATGACCAGCCAAACCGCACCCGGCGGCACCTTGACGCTATGGGAATAAGCGCCCAAGGGCTTGTGGTTGGCTTTGGGGTTTACAAACGTATTCATAACAACAACCCCCTCTATTTTTTCAGATGTCGTTCTTGCAGCACCGCATCTTAACCGACCGTGCTGTAACCGCCGCTCACGGAAACAATCTGACCGGTGATCCAACTAGCCCCGCCGGAGGCAAGAAACGCGATGGTCGGGGCGACATCATCGGGCTGACCGATCCGGCCGCTGGGATAATTGCGCACGATCTTCGCCATGTTCTTTTCCAACCAGGCCTTATCGCTATGACCGGTTTCCACCAAGCCCAGGGCGACCAGGTTGACGGTAATGCCGTCCCGGCCCAATTCCTTGGCCAGCGATTTTGTCAAAGACATGACGCCGCCACGGGAGGCAGCGGTGATGGCCAGGCTTTTCTCTCCCACGCGGGCAGAATCCCCAGCCAGGGAGATGATGCGGCCATTATCCGAAGCCGCCAAGTGGGGCACGGCGGCATGGCAGCAATGGATCACCCCATACAGGCCGACGTCAATCTGGCTGTGCCAGTCGTCCGGCGTGGTATCGACAAAACGCTGGGGCGTGACATACCCGGCATTGTTGACCAGAACGTCCAGGCGGCCGAAGTCCGCTACCACTTGTTCGATCATGGCGCATACGGCCTGGTAATCGGTAACATCGGCCCCATAGGCCCGGGCCTTGCCGCCGTTGTTTTCGATTTTGGCCACCAGAGTTAGGGCTTCCGCTTCCGAGCCGCGATAGTTAACCGCCACGGCGGCGCCTTCACTAGCCAGGGCCAGCACGATTTCCTGTCCTACATCCCGCGCCCCGCCGGTTACCAGGGCAACTTTGCCATTCAATCCTAGATCCATAATCCGTCCTACCTTCACTATGCTCGGTTCAATGTTTCGTTTTCGCTGCCCTGATGAGACGAAACAGGCGTTCCGGCGTGGCCGGCAATTCGTCGATCATGATACCCAGGGGCGCCAGCGCGTCGCTGATGGCGTTGGCCAGAGCGGCGGGGGCACCGATGGTGCCGCCTTCGCCCATGCCGCGAAAGCCTCCCAGGTTGTCGGGTAGCGTGGTTTCCACATGGATGACTTCCATACCGGGAATTTCCACCGCCGTCGGCACCACATAGTCCACCAGACTAGCGGTCAAGATTTGTCCCATGTCATCGTATATCACCTCCTCCATCAAGGCCGCGCCAATGCCCTGGGCAACACCACCATGGACCTGACCATCGACAATCAAGGGGTTGATAACGCGGCCACAATCGTCAGCCACAACATAACGTTGAATGGTTACTTGATAGGTTTCCGGATCTATTTCGACCATGGCCAAATGGCTGGCCGGCGAAGTGGTGCCAAAATACGGATCATACATGCGGGTCGCCTCCAGTTCTATATTCTCCCGCACCTCCCTGGGCAGGCGCCCCATCTCAGAATAGACGGCACGGGCCAGTTGGCGAAAGCTGAGCCCACGGTCGGTACCCTTCACGAAAACCTTGCTGTCCGCGACATCCAAATCACTCACATCCGCTTCCAACAGATGGGATGCGGCTTCCAGGATCTTTTCACGCACGGCGCGAGCCGACATGATCGCAGCCCCGCCCGCCAGTACGGTACTGCGGGACGCGTAGGTGCCGGTACTATGAGCCACAATGGCGCTGTCGCCGTAGATCACTTCCACATCCTCTATACGGACACCCAATTCCTCCGCCACCACCTGGGCCAGAGTGGTTTCCAAACCCTGACCCTGCGAGGTGATGCCGAAATGAGCGGTCACGGCGCCCGTGGAGTCGATGCGTATATTAGCGGTTTCGGTACCCGTGTTCACCGGCATGCCCGGCGCCACGGAAATTCGTGAACCCAGGCCCGTCAGTTCAGCATAAGAGGCCAGGCCGATGCCCACCCACCGGCCCCCTGCCCGCGCCTCCGCCTGCTGCTGGCGCAGGGCCGGATAATCCACCGCTGCGCCGACAGCATCTAGGCATTCCATGAAACCAGACCGGTCCCAAACGATACCAGAGGCCGTTTTGTAGGGAAATTCGTCGGCCTGCACCAAATTGCGCCGGCGCATATCCAGCGGGTCAAGGGACAGCTTCGCCGCCGCCATGTCGACCAGCCGTTCCATGACAAAGGTGGAGATAGGTCGGCCCACCCCGCGATAGGTCCCCGTGGGTGCTTTTGAGGTGACAACGGCCCGGACCCGGCCAAAATAATTGGGCACCCGGTAGGGGCCGGGCAGAAACGACACCACCTGCACCGGCTCGACGGCGGCGGTCCAGGGGTAGGCTGAATAGGCGCCTACATCGCCGATCACCTCCGCCCGCAGCGCCAGGATGTGGCCCTCTTTATCGCAGGCCAATTCCGCCTCGACGATTTCGTCGAAGGCCTGATTGGTGGTCATCAAGTCTTCCAGGCGGTCGGACATCCACTTCACCGGCCGGCCCAGTTTCCGGGCAAGTATGCAGACCAAAACTTCCTCTCGATACAACGCCGTCTTGCCGCCGAAGCCCCCGCCCACGTCCGGCGCCACAACCCGAATTCGGTTGCCGGGCAGACCCAGAATCTCGACCAGGGCATCGCGGATGATGCCCGGGACCTGCGTAGCCGAATGCAGGGTAAGGGCCCGGCGCCCTTGATCGTATTCTGCCAGGTAGCCCCGGTTCTCCATGGCTGTCGGGGTCTTGCGGTGCATACGAAAATTACCGCCGACACGGATGGGCGCATCTGCCATGGCCTCGTCCACATCCCCGCGGGCAAAGGTGCGGGTGACGATCACGTTGGTGCCAGCATCTCCATGCAGCAAGGGACTGCCGGGTTCGACCATGGCCAGTGGGTCGATGGCAGTGCCCAAGGCTTCATAGGTTACGGCGATCTGTTCCACCGCATCTTCCGCCAGATATCGGCTCTCCGCCACCACGGCGGCCACGGGCTCGCCCACATGGCGCACCTTATCCTCAGCCAGAACTGGCAGTTCCGTGGCGTGATAGTCCGCCATGCGCGAGGTGGCGCGGATCGGCTGCATCAGGCCCTCTATATCCTTGGCCGTAAAAACCCCCAATACCCCGGGAGTTTGGGAGGCTTCGGTGCTATCGATAGCAACGATGCGGGCATGTGCATGGTCACTGCGAGCAAACGCCATATGCAGCGTGCCGGGTAGGTTCAGGTCGTCAACAAAAGCACCCTGGCCGGCCAGCAGACGCGGATCTTCGACCCGCTGCACTCGGGCGCCGATGATCTTCGGCCGGGCTTCAGATTCCATTTTTCGCCTCCACCACCGAGCGGATCGCCCGCACGACATGCTCGTAGCCGGTGCAGCGGCAAAGGTTACCCGACAAGCCCTCGCGGATTTCTGCATCCGTGGCTAAAGGATACTTGCGCAACAGATCGACCCCGGTCATCAACATACCCGGTGTGCAAAAGCCGCATTGCAGGGCGTGATGTTCCTGAAATGCCTTTTGCAACGGGTTCAAATTGTCAACAGTGCCCAGACTTTCCACGGTTTCAATTTCGCTACCATCGGTCTGCACTGCGAAGCACAGGCATGCGCGCACGCTGTCCCCATTCAGAATAATGGTACAGGCACCGCAAACCCCCTGCTCGCAGCCCACATGGGTGCCGGTCAGGCCTAGGCGATGACGCAGAAAATCCACCAGTAACAAGCGTGGTTCCACCTCCCGCTCGTAGGTAACGCCATTCACGGTGACGCGGATCATAGCGCGTCCGCCCGTTGCCAGGCCGCCGTCAACGCCCGGCGGGTCAGAATACCAATAAGATGGCGGCGATAATCGGCGGAACCATGCAGATCATCGTTAGGCGAAACCCCATCCCGTGCCGCCTCGGCTGCGGCCGAGATGCTGGACCGGTCCGTCAAAAGCGCCTCGGCGGAGGTCATACGCAAGGGCGTCTCGTGCGCGCCGATCACGGCGATCCGGGCCTCAGCGACGTTGTCGCCCGCCAGGCTGACCGTGGCGCAGACAGCGGCCAGGGCGAAATCGCCGGAGCGCCGGGCAAATTCCTCAAAGCCCCAGCCCGTCCGGGATGCAAGCGCCGGCAGCCGGATCTCAGTTAGGATCTCGTCATCGGCAAGAATGGTGCACAAGGCGCTGGCAAAAAAATCAACCGCCGCAATGCTCCGATGGGTGGTCTTCAATTGCGCATTGAGCAATAGCACCAGGCCCGGTAATTCCGCCGCCGGGTCGCCATGACACAAACTGCCGCCGATGGTGCCGCGATTGCGGATGGCCAGATGCGCCACATGCTTCATGGCGGCATTCAGCACGGGGAAACGGTCCCGTACCAAGGCCGAGGTCTCCAATACATGATGCCTGGTCAGGGCGCCAATGCGCAAACCGCCGTCACCATCCTCCTCGATCAAATCCAGTCCAGGGATGCGGGTGATATCGACCAGGAGGCTCGGTGCCAGCAGACGGAAATTCAACATGGGCACCAGGCTCTGCCCACCGGCGAGAACCTTGGCCTCATCATCCGCCAGGGCGGCGACGGCCTGTTCCAGCGTCTCGGCGGCGAGATATTCGAAGGCCGGCGGTTTCACGGCCTAGACACCCCGGAAATTGGCCTTGCGTTTGCCGTGAAAGGCTTCGACGCCCTCCTTGAAATCCTCCGACATCCGTAGCCGGCCATAGGCATTGCCTTCGATTTCAATGCCGGCCTCGACAGTAGTATTCTGGGCCGCGTTCAAGACACCTTTGATGGTGCGCTGGGCCAGGGGGGAGAACTCGCGCAGCTCGTCCACGAAGGCATCCACCACCTCTTCCAGCTTATCGTCAGGCACACAGTCCAGAACGACACCCCACTCCTTTGCCTCGGCGCCCGACACCCGGCGCGAGCGGAAAGTCATATCCTTGGTCCGTTGTATGCCGATCATATGCAACAGGCGGATCGAGCCGCCCGAGCCGGGGATTTGACCGATGCGTTGTTCCGGCAAGGCAAATTGCGCCGTTTCCGAACAGATGCGAAAATCACAGGCGAGTGGTAGTTCGAACCCCACGCCAAAGCTGTAGCCGCGGATCTGCGCCACCACCGGCTTGTGACAGCGCGCCGGGGCAGCAATATTGTTGGCCAATTCGGAAACATGCTCCGGCGAGGCGGCCAAAAAACCGGCGATGTTGCCACCAGACGAGAAATTTTTGCCCTCGGCCCGCAGCACGATCACGCGGACCCGGTCGTCGTTGTCCAGCTCCTCGAACACCAGACGCAACTGGTCGCGCTGGGGTATCTCGATAACGTTCAAGGGCGGGCGGTTGAGAATAATATCGGCCCGCTCCCGGTCTGGATAAATCTCCACCCGAAACCCGTCGAGACTTTCCAATATTTTGGCCCGCTGACTTTCAAAGGACGTGGACATATCCTTCTGGCTCCCTGGTTACACTTCTATTGCATATTCGCCGTTCACCAGCATGCGGCGGAGGATCTTGCCGACCGGCGATTTAGGTATCTCCCGGATAAAGACATAGCTTTGCGGCCGTTTGAAGGGGGGTAAATCAGATTGTAGGCACCAGGCATCCAATTCCTCTTCACCGACCGCATCCCGGCGCACGATAAAGGCGGTGACGACCTGGCCCCAACGGGGATCGGACAGGCCCACGACCGCCACTTCGCCCACGCTCGGGTGCAGGGACAGAACGCTTTCGATTTCCACCGGCAGTATATTCTCGCCGCCCGAGATGATCATGTCATCGACCCTGCCCGTGACGAAAATATCGCCATCGCCGTCGCGATAGCCGATATCGCCGGTGTAATACCAGCCGTCATGCAATGACTTTTCGTCCGCGTCGGGGCGTTTCCAATAGCCTTCAAATGACTCGTCTCCATCCAGGGCGGCGATGATCTGGCCCTCTTCCGCTCCCTCCACCAGATCATCGGGGCCGGTGGCATCCAGCGTGATGATGCGGATTTCCTGGTTAAGGCCCGCCTTGCCGGCGGAACCGGGCTTGGCCACCGCGTTCGGTTCGATGGTGAAGGTATAGATTTCCGAGGAGCCGTAATGGTTCACGAACAACTCCGGCTTGAAGGCGGCA
>CAUZBE010000104.1:0-8610 GCA_963577885.1 Alphaproteobacteria bacterium | reverse complement strand
ACCGAGTTTACCCTCGGTTTTTCTTTTGACCGCTCCGAGTTGCATCCCTACAATTCTGCTGTCTAAAGGTTACTAACTCAGTAAAAATAATGGCAATAAATTGACAGGGGGCGTACATGAATAAAAATGATCTAATTGCTGCCGTCGCTACATCCGCCGGCATTAGCAAGGCAGACGCGACAACCGCGGTGGAAAACGTCTTTGACACAGTCACAAACGAGTTGAGAGCGGGCGGTGAAGTTCGCCTAGTAGGCTTCGGTACTTTCAGCGTTTCAACCCGTAAGGCCAGCACCGGCCGTAATCCACGTACCGGTGAGCCAATCCAGATACCAGAGACCAAACAGCCTAAATTCAAGGCAGGTAAGGGTTTAAAGGACGCCGTTAACTAGATATCACCTGTTTCCGGCCGTTATGTAGCTAACGAACAATAACGGATAGAAAATGTCGAGCAACGCGTCTGATCTTAGGTTAGGCGTGATGTTGCAAAAGAAATGCCGGCCTCGGTAGGGTCGGTATTTTTTTGCCTCCGGGATGCCTCAGGTAAAACGGCTTCTCTTACGCTAGTGCCTTTCGCGGCGGTCATCTATCACCATTTATGTCCGCCGCCGTCTTGGCGAGCGCGGTGATGACGGCTTTCTCCATGCGATAGGACCGCCATTCTTTCATGTGGGTCATCTTGATTCGGTTATAAAAAGCCCGCGTTGGGTTCCATTCCAGAACAGAAAGGTCAATTCGACCACAATTCCGTTCCTGGGCAATCTGCGCCAGGACGGTCATAATTGCTCGGCCCAATCCCAGCCCGCGAGCCTGCTCTTCCACGAACAGGTCTTCTACATAAATGCCCGCACAGCCTTCCCAGGTGGAATAATTATGAAAGAAAAGGCATAGACCCACCGGCCTGCCGCTATATTCTGCAATGAGGCATTCAAAGCGGCGGGCGGACGTTTCCGGTTCGCAAAAGCCGTCCCGTAGAATATCTGCTTCGGTCACTTTCACCGAATGTGCCGGTTCATTTTCATACGCCGCTAGCGCCTGGATCAGACGCACGATGTGGGCGGCGTCTTTTGGTTCCGCCCAGCGAATATTTTGATTTTCTGACATAACACTACACTACCGCAATTCCAAATCACTTGGAATCACGATGCAATGCCCAACGACTAGAAATTTTGTTCTCAGTCTAAGGGTCTGAACATCTTTAGACTGAGAATATTCTGGCATGGGAAAAACCTCACGACCACGCCTAGGCACCAAATTCATTTCATGGCAAGCAACCTCTGGACTTGGCGCTTCTAGGTCTAACGGTGTAGGATAGGCGTAGCGGCTAGGCTCACGATGTTCCTTACGGCTTGTTTTGTCGGAAACTCAGGGGTAAACGTCTTCTGTGTTTGGATAAGTAAGTAACAAACGTACGTTCTGGTTCGTGAGTGTAAACAAATTGACATGGCGCCGGTTGTCCAATCCTGGGCAGTAAAACAGGCGTAACTCATGGGGAGCAATATGAGCGGGATGCGATACGAAGCCCCTGGCTCGGTCGATGAAGCGGTAACGCTTTTGGCCGAGGCGAAAGGTGCCGCACGTGTACTTGCGGGCGGCACGGATTTATTGGTGCAATTGCGGGCCGGGATGATCAGCCCGGACCTGGTGGTTGATATTAAAAAAATCGCCGAAACAAGGGACATTACCGGTAACGGCAGTGGCTTTAGTATCGGCGCGTCTGTATCGGGCGCGGAAATGGGTGAGGATGCCAAATTATTGGCGGCCTGGCCCGGCGTGGTCGAAGGGGCGGAGCTGATAGGCTCCACCCAGATTCAGAGCCGTGCCACCATGGCCGGCAACCTGTGCAATGCATCGCCGGCCGCCGACAGCGTGCCCGCGTTAATTGCCGCCGGTGCCACCTGTACCGTCGCGGGGCCCAAGGGTCAGCGCGAAGTTCCGGTCAAGGATATTCCCACGGGACCAGGAAAGACCTCGCTGGGCAAAGGCGAATTCATCGTCAATATCAAGCTGCCGGCACGCCCGACGTATGCCTCTGACGCCTATTTGCGGATGATCCCGCGGACCGAGATGGATATTGCCATCGTTGGCGCCGGGGTAAATTTGGTTCTGGACGACAGCGGCACCTGCACCGCGGCTTGTGTGGTCCTGGGTGCGGTTGGTCCGACGACCATCATCGTGGCCGATGCCGCTGCCGCCCTGATTGGCAGCAAGGTTGATGCTGCCGCGCTGGCGGCCGTCTCGGTAGCCGCCAGCGCGGCGGCTTCCCCAATTGATGACAAACGCGGCACGATTGAATACCGCACCAAGGTTGCGGGCGTACTGGCCTCACGGGCCGCCGCGATCGCGGCCGATCGCGCAAGGAGCAAATAATGACGAAGCAACATATTACGGCGACCATAAATGGCGAAGAGGCTGAGTACCTGTGTGAGCCACAGGAAACTCTGTTGGATGCCCTGCGCGACCAGATCGGTCTAACGGGTACGAAAGAAGGTTGCTCTTCGGGCGACTGCGGGGCCTGCAGCGTCATGCTGGATGGCCGGTTGGTCTGTTCCTGCCTGGTTCTGGGTGTGGAAGCTGAAGGCAAGACGGTCGAAACCATCGAGGGTATGGCCAATGGCGAAGACCTGCACCCTCTACAGCAAAAATTCCTGGAAGAAGCGGCCCTGCAATGTGGCTACTGCACACCGGGCGTTCTGATTGCCGCTAAGGCGCTGCTGGATATCAATGATAATCCGTCGGAAACCGAAGTGCGCTATTGGCTGGCGGGCAACCTTTGCCGTTGCACCGGCTATGACAAAATTGTCCGCGCGGTGATGAGTACCGCGGCCGACATGCGGGGAGCGTAGATTATGAACGAGCAGCCAAAACAGTTTAAATGGGTAGGCACCCGCACCATCCGCCCCGACGGGGTGGATAAGGTTACCGGCCGTGCTATGTATGGCGCTGATCTGACCTTGCCTGGCATGTTACAGGGCAAGGTCGTGCGCAGCCCCCATGCCCACGCCCGAATTCTTTCCATCGACACCTCCAAGGCCGAAGCGCTGAATGGCGTCAAGGCGGTGGTCACGGCAGCGGATATGCCCGAAGCGGAGTCCAAGCCGGTCGCGGCCGGCGAGGCGATGATTAACTTCCGAGACCTGGCCGAGAACGTGATCGCGCGGCACAAGGTCCTGTACGAAGGACAGACCGTCGCCGCGGTCGCGGCCACGACCATCGATATCGCGGAGCAGGCAGCGGCGCTGATCAAGGTCGAGTACGAGGTCCTGCCCCATGTTATTGATGTGCTGGAAGCGATGAAGGACGACGCGCCCCTATTGCATGATCACATATTTACGGGTGGCGTGAAGCCAAAGCCGGAAAAACCCTCGAACGTGGCCAACCGGGTCGAATTCGCCTTGGGTGATGTCGATGCCGGCTTTGCCGCGGCCGACGTCGTCATAGAACGTAACTTCACTACCGAACCGGTGCATCAAGGCTATATCGAGCCCCACGCTGCGGTCGCCGATATGGGCCAGGACGGCAAGGTCGATGTCTGGTGTTCCAGCCAGGGCCATTTCATGGTGCGTTCGTTTTGTGCCGGCCTACTGAAAATCCCAATGTCCAAGATTAAGGTGACGGCGGCGGAAATCGGTGGCGGCTTTGGTGGCAAGACCACCGTGTATCTGGAGCCTCTGGCGATTATGCTGTCGCGCAAGTCCGGACGCCCGGTGCGCATGGTTATGTCGCGGGAAGAAGTCTTTCGCGCCTCTGGTCCAACATCGGGCGCGGCCTTGACCGTCAAGATTGGCGCCACCAAGGATGGCCGCATCACCGCGGGTGACGCAACGCTTTACTTCCAGGCTGGCGCCTTTCCCGGCTCCCCGGTTGGGCCGGCCGCCATGACCGCATTCGCGCCTTACGATTTGGAAAACGCCCGAGTTGTCGGTTACGACGTTGTATCAAACCGGCAGAAAGTCGTGGCCTATCGTGCCCCCGGCGCGCCAATCTCTGAATATGGTGTCGAGTCCATCATCGATGAACTGGCGGTGAAATTGGGTATTGACCCCATTGAGTTCCGCGCTAAGAATGGCGCTAAGGAAGGCACCCAGGCGGCCTATGGTGTTAAATTTGGCACCATCGGGATGCAGGAGACCCTGGCAGCGGCTAAGGCTACGGAACATTACAAGACGCCGTTGGGTCCGAACCAGGGCCGGGGCGTTGCCACCGGCTTTTGGTTTAATATCGGTGGCGAATCCTGCGCCGGTATCCGCATCAACGAGGACGGCACCGTGTCCCTGACCGAGGGAAGCCCGGATATTGGCGGCTCCCGTGCCTCCATGGCGATCATGGCGGCCGAGGTTCTGGGTATCGACGTCGCTAAGGTCAAGCCCTCCGTGGTAGACACCGATGCCATCGGCTACCATTTCGTCACCGGTGGCAGCCGCGTCACATTTGCCACCGGCATGGCCGTGGTGGATGCTTCCAAGGCGGCCATTGATGAGATGCGGGCCCGGGCTGCCAAGATCTGGGACGTGGATGTGGATGGCGTGGTATGGGAAGATGGCCATGCCAAACCGGCCTCGACCAACGTAGGGGATTTCGAGCCGATGGCCCTGGCCGAATTGGCCGCCATGGCCAACAAGACTGGCGGCCCCATCAGCGGTCATGCGGATATCAATGCTAAGGGCGCGGGCCCAGGTTTCGGCACCCATATCTGCGATGTGGAAGTTGATCCCGAAACCGGATTTGTCACGGTCTTGCGCTATACCGCCGTGCAGGATGTCGGCCGGGCGATTCATCCCAGTTACGTGGAAGGCCAATTGCAAGGCGGCGCCGCACAGGGTATTGGCTGGGCCCTGAACGAGGCCTACCTCTACGATAAGAATGGTAAAATGGAGAATGCGGGCTTCCTGGATTACCGGGTGCCCGTGGCCTCCGACCTACCGATGATCGATGCGGTTCTGGTGGAAGTGCCGAACCCAACCCACCCCTTTGGGGTACGGGGTGTCGGTGAAGTGCCGATTATTCCCCCGCTGGCCGCGGTCAATAATGCCGTCGCCGCCGCTACGGGTATGCGTTTCACCGCTCTACCAATATCGCCACCGGCAATTTTAGCCAGCATGGCGGCAAAGAACTAAAACCGGGAAAGGGCCAAAAACTTTGATGGTCAGGGTGGTGCTTACCAGCGGTACTGCCCAGCAGTACACCAACGGCAAGACCGCGGTTGCCGTCGAGGCCAGCAATGTCCGACAGATGGTCAAGGCGTTGGAAGTTAAGTTTCCCGGTCTGGGGACAGAAATCGAAACCGCCATGTCCGTCGCCATCGACGGGGTGATCCTGCCTGACCCTTTCCTGGAAACGGTCAGAGAGGACAGCGATATTTTCGTTCTGCCAAAAATAGGCGGTGGGTAAAAGGTCGCCAAGTTCCGGAATAAGATCAAGGGCGGCTCTAATGGAGCCGCCCTTTTTTGCTGTGCCGGCGTGGTGCGCGGAGCGCACGCGCCCTAAACCGCTTTAACTATAATGTCTTGAAATTCGACAAAATTCTTTACAAATCTTCCCTCCCATTAGTATCCGTTATCAATCTTTTTTTCCAGAGACCAAGATGCACTAAAATTTGGATGGAACTTCCGTATCCAGAAGCGCAGGGCAAAACTAGTTGGCATCGTATGGCGGTACCATAAACTTAGGAATACACGACAGACTATTAAATTAATAACTGCCCGTCTTAGGGCCGCCATGACGGACGCCAACGTCCTTGGCGCGTTTATTTCAATGGTAACACCGGGGAATGCCAACGCGGCCGCCATTTTCCTTGCTAATGGGACATCCGTTGGCCCTTTCCTTATGTTCACCATCGAACGCCGCTAAACTGACCTGGAAGCCCTGAACAGGGTCACACTGACCGAATTGGGTGTTTTAATTGACCTTTCTATAGGTAATAAAAATATTAAATGGACCATCTTCAAATCGGGTATTGCTTCTTGGTTTTGAAGTACGGCATTTTTACAAGTTACAAATTCAGATTCTGATTTGGGGGTTGCCACATCATTTTTCTCTTTAAGCTTGGCACTGCGTCGCGGTTTTTATTGCCTGGACCTAAAGACCCTAAGCCAGCTGCTTAGAAAGGAGGGATTCAATGAGGCCAGTCAAGGTCTGCCTCTCATTATGGCGGATTCAAACTTTAGGGTGATGGATGGTTTCGCGAACGACCAAGGTAACATCCTTTTGGCGGCCTTCAGAGGGACCAAGAGTGCTGCAATTACCGAAGCCGCCACCCCGACCCTATTCAGGCTGGGCCTTGCGGGCCTCGGATTCGCACGGCGCCTCTAAGCGGCGTGCCGATGCGAAGGGACGCTGCCTAACTGTATCTCGAGCACGGTTAGGTAAACCGAACAGGTTGTGATTGATCAGAAGCGCCAGTCCTTAGGGGTTGCCGTTTTTGTTTACCGTCCGTTAATCCCGGCCCGTAGGCAGGTCGCGGAAGGCGACGTCCTTGTCCACCCGGATATCCTGGGGCAGGCCCAGAACCCGTTCGGCGATGATGTTGCGCAGGATTTCATCCGTACCGCCGGCAATTCGGTAACCCGGCGATGACAGGGCGCCGATCTGAAACAAGCCGTCCATGGCGACAATGTCGGGGTCGGTGATGATCCCCAGCATTTCCTGCATCTCCATCCCGAAGAACGAGACTTCCTGATATTTGTAGGCGCTAACAACCTTGTTGATGGACGATTCAGGGCCCGGCGTCTCGCCGCGCGACAGCGCCGTCATAGTGCGGAAATGGGCATTTTTTAAACCCTGCTGGCGCACATACCAATCGGCCAGGCGGTCACGCACCATGGCGTTGTCCAGGGCGGGACCGTCCTCCAGCTCGGTATCGCGTACCAAATCGAATATCTCGTCGAAATCAGGCGGCGGCGCGACGCCCACGGCAAAGCGTTCGTTCATCAACGTGGTGAGGGACACTTTCCAGCCATCACCCACCGCGCCCAGACGCTGGCTATCGGGGATACGGACGTCGGTGAAATAGACCTCATTGAAGTTCGCCGCCCCGGACATTTGTTTGATCGGGCGGACTTCGATGCCCGGTGACGTCATAGACAGGAAGAAGAAGGTTAGGCCCTTGTGCTTGGGCACATCGAAATCACTGCGGGTTACGAGAATGGCGTAGTCGGAAAATTGCGCGCCGGAGGTCCATATTTTTTGTCCGGTGATCACCCAGTCATCGCCGTCCCGTTCGGCTCGGGTCCGCAGGCCGGCCAGATCGGAACCTCCCGCCGATTCCGAAAACAGCTGGCACCATATTTCCTCACCCCGCAGGGCAGGGGGCGCATAGCGCTGTTTCTGCGATTCCGTGGCGTAGGCCAACATGGTGGGGATGCACATGCCCAGTCCAATCTCATAAACCCCGCGCGGCGCTATGTAGTTGGCTTCTTCCTGGTTATAGATCACCTGCAGGATTGGGGAGAGGCCCTGGCCGCCATATTCCGTTGGCATGGTGATGCCGGCAAAGCCGCCGGCGGCCTTTCTGGCCTGCCAGGCACGGGCGGCCCCCAACGCCTCGTCTTTATTCCAGCCCGAGGCCAGGTTGCGTTTGCCGCTGCTCTTGGGCTCTGCGTTCTCTTTCAGAAAACTACGCGCCTTAGCTCGGTACTCAGTTTCTTCAGCTGTATCGGTGAAATCCATATGATTTCCTCCCTATGCCGCGTTGCGCCGTTCCAAGGCGTGGATAAGCCGGTCTTTCCAACGGCGCTGGCTACCTATAACTAGCGCCAGCTGCCGGGCCCGGCGATAATATAGATGACAGTTAAATTCCCAGGTAAAACCCATGCCGCCATGCACCTGGACGTTTTCCTTCGCGGCAAAATTATAGGCTTCGATCGCCGCCACCCGGGCCGTCGCCGCCGCCACGGGCAGTTCGGCGGCATCGGTGGAAAGGGCCCAGGCCCCGAAATAGGCGTTGGAGCGCGCCAGCTCGATCTGGATATACATATCCGCCAAACGATGCTTGATCGCTTGATAGCTGGCGATGGGCCGGCCGAAGGCAAAGCGACCCATGGCATAGTCCTTGGCCATTTCTAGACAGGCCTGGGCCCCGCCGATCTGCTCGAATGCCATCATCACGGCGGCCCGGTCCTGTATCCGCTCCAACAGCGGCCAACCCTCGGTGCCCAGTTTTTCTACCCCGGTATTGGTGAAGCTAAGCCTGGCCTGGGAACGGGTGGGATCCATGGTATCGACGGTCTGCCGGGTCACGCCGGCGCCATTTAGATCGACGATATACAGACCAATCGAGGCCCCCTCCCGCGCCACGACAATGGCGCGGTCAGCAATGTCACCATCGGCCACGGGCAGTTTTTCGCCCGTTAGTTTACCTCCCGATACCTCTGTCCCGATGTTGCCTTCCGTCGCCGGCCGGGAACCCTCGGACAGGGCTAGGCACCAGATCTCCGCGCCCGCGGCCAGATCCGGCAAATAGCTCTGTTTCTGCACTTCGCTGCCCTCCGTTAGCAACGCCTCGGCGGCCAGATAGATCGATGACGCAAACGGCGTCGGTGCCAGGGCACGGCCTAGTTCTTCGGCCAGCACGCAGAGTTCCAGATGGCCCATGCCCGAGCCGCCATAAGCCTC
>CAUZBE010000103.1:0-8614 GCA_963577885.1 Alphaproteobacteria bacterium | reverse complement strand
CTGGCAAAGTAGGAGTACGGCAGAATGAAATTATTGAGCTTCAGAACCGCGGCAGGGGATAGCTACGGCCTGGTGCAAGACGGCAGCGTGATCGATCTGGGCCGGCGTCTGGGTGGCCAATACCCCTATCTGCGGTCGTTGCTGGAGGGGAATGGCCAGGCGGAGGCAGCGGCGCTAAGCGGCGCCGAACCGGACCACGGCCTGGATGACATTACCTATTTGCAGGTCATTCCCGACGCTCGGCGGATCATCTGTATCGGCCTGAATTACCGCGAACACGCGGCCGAAATGGGCATGGATTTTCCCAAAAACCCATCTCTGTTTTCCAAGTGGCCCGACGCCCTAGTGGGCCACGAACAGGACGTGGTGCGGCCCAAGGCCTCAACCCACTTTGACTACGAGGGCGAACTGGCCTTCATCATCGGCAAGCCGGGCCGCCATATCGCCGAAGGCGGCGCCATGGCCCATGTGGCTGGTTACACCCCATTCCTGGATGGCAGCGTGCGCGATTTTCAAGGGCAGTCGGTAATCGCCGGCAAGAACTTTCAACACAGCGGCTCCTGCGGCCCCTGGATGACCACGGCGGACGAAATTCCCGACCCCCTGAACCTGCAGCTAACCACGCGTCTTAACGGCGACATGGTACAGGATGAAAGCACCGAGCAGTTGTTCTATTCTCCCGCCAATATCATCGCCTATGTCTCACAGTTCACGCCCCTGCATCCGGGCGATGTGATCGCCACCGGCACCCCAAGCGGGGTTGGCGCCGGGCGCAAGCCACCCCTATGGATGCAGCCCGGCGACCGTATCGAGGTGGAAATTTCAGGCCTGGGCTGCCTCGCCAATAATGTGGTGGCCGAAGCGGGTTAGCTCGCGTTGACCCCATTTTTTAGGATGGCATGAGGTTGATCACTGGCCGCAAATTCTAAGTGGTAACCATTCGGGTAGTGGAAATAAATCGAGCTGAAGACGCCATGATCGATAGGGCCTGCGCCATGGGAAAGCCTAATATCTCTTCATAAAAGGCGCGGGTCTCCTCGGCATTGCGGCAGCGGGAAGCGACGTAGTGGGCGCCCATGACAGGCGGCAAGGCTAGATCAGTGAGCGTCGGTGTCATCATGGCCTCCATCTTCACGAAGAAGGATGGGTTATAAGATTTGTGCCATTCATCGTTCACATTTCCTACCGACCGGTAAAACCAATGATGTAACATTGGGCCATGACTAAAAATCGAGGAACCATCATCGTTGCCGGCGCCGGTCTTGGTGGCCTGACCTTGGCGCTATGCCTAGCGCGGGCCGGGTTTTCGGTCACCGTTTTGGAACAAGAAAATGCGTTGGGAGAGGTAGGCGCGGGCGTACAGATCAGCGCCAATGGCGCGCGGGTGCTCTATCACCTTGGCTTGGCCGAGGCGTTACAGGCGGTGGCATTCAAGCCGGAACGCGGCGAGATGCGCCATTGGCAAAGCGGCGAAACCTTAAGCTCCCGCCCCCTGGGCCAGGCCAGCGAAGCGGCCTTCGGCTTTCCCTACTTTCATCTCCACCGAGCAGATTTTCACGCTGTCCTGGCCGACGCATTGGCCGCAGTGGCGCCGGGCTCGGTGCATCTGGGTGCCAAGGTAACGGGCTTCAGCCAGTCAGGGGCCGGCGTAACGGTCACGACCGAGGCGGGCGAAAGCGTTTCTGGCGATGTTCTGGTTGGCTGCGACGGCATTCACTCGGCCATTCGCACGCAATTATTCGGCCCGGACGCGCCACGCTTTACGGGCTGCGTCGCCTGGCGCGCCATCGTGCCGGTGGGAGCGCTGCCGCCTGGTCATGTGCGTCCCGTCAGCTCTAACTGGATCGGCCGTGGCGGTCATTTTGTGCACTATTACGTGCGTCGGGGTGAATTGGTGAATTGTGTCGGGATTATCGAACAAGATGAATGGCAGGCCGAATCCTGGTCAAGCGAGGGCGCCATGGCGGGTTTCCTAGACGACTTCAAGGACTGGCACGAAGATGTCCAAATCCTGATGCGCCAGGCCGAGAGCTGTTATCGCTGGGGCTTGTTCGACCGTGATCCCATGCCGGAATGGAGCCAGGGCCGGGTCACCCTGCTCGGTGATGCCTGTCATCCCATGCTGCCCTTCATGGCCCAAGGCGCGGTCATGGCCATCGAAGACGCCAATACACTGGCGCAATGCCTCGCCTCGGCAGCGGCGGCCTATCCATCGGCCCTACAACGCTATGAATATCTGCGGCGGGAGCGTACGGCAACGGTGCAACAAATGTCGCGTGACAATATTCAATTCTTTCACAACGCGGATATCCCCAATCTGGCGGAACGCATGAGCAGCCACCGCGAGGCCCATCTTTGGCTCTACAGCTTTGACGTTACCAACCAAGATTTCGCGCCGAGATCATAACAGTCTGTCGCCAACGCAACGCCTTGTTAGGAAATCTATCCAATCCGCCGCCGCGCCGCGCCAAGGCCCAGAAAGACCAGGCCAAAAAGGGTGATTGTGCCAGGCTTGGGAACCGTAAAAAGATGCGCGATGATGCTGGCACTGGGTGTCGTACCGGGACCTATTGTACAGGAAATGCCGCCAACGCCCGGAGAGCCAAACAAAACGACCCGACCGACGCTCCGCAGCCACCGGTGATGCGAAGCTGACCAGCCCAATCCTGAACAAGAAATACAATACAATCGACCGTTTCCATGGGCCTCGATCGTTATGGGTGCGGCCCCCAGGGCGCCTCGTTCAGCAATTGCGCGGTCTGGGTCATGATCATGGGCCGCAACTTGGCTGCAAAAGCCATAAAGTCATCATCCTGGAATAGAGTGCTCCAATGATTGCGGCGGTCGGCATCGTCGTCGAACTTCCACAAATGCACCAACTGGTTCAGGGTCCCCACGTCGGAGGTGAAATAGCCCACCAGCTTGGCGCCAAAGCCACCCTTTTCCAACGCCCGCCAACCTTCATCCCCGTAAAGCTTGACCACCTCTCCCAATCGCCCCACGTATAGTGTGTAGGTGCGCAATTCATACAATGCCATGACAATCTCCTATGCGGTCAGCGGTGCATACTTGTCCAGCAGCACCATGATCTCGTCGCGGGGCACCGATGGTAGGGTCAAGAGGGCCCGGTTGATGCCGGCCTCGGCATAGTCCGCCAGCACCCCCGCATCGGCCGGAGCGCCAAAGACACTGACCGACAATTCCGAGGCATCGCGTCCCGCTTCATCTGCCATGACCTTGAGACGCGCCATGTTGCCGGCAGCATCGAAGCCACGCCGGGCGCGGGGCAACCAGCCGTCGCCATAATCCACGATGCGGCGCAGAGTGTAATCGGTCTCGCCACCCAGGATCACGGGCGGATGGGGCTTTTGCACCGGCTTGGGATGAGCCCAGGAAGCCTCGAACCGCACAAAATCACCTCTGTAGACGGCGTCTTCCTCGGTCCACAGCGCCTTCATGGCCAGGACATGTTCGCGCATCTGGGCGAAGCGGGTCTTATATTCCACGCCGTGGTCTTCCATCTCTTCCACGTTCCAGCCGCCGCCGATGCCAAAGATGAAGCGGCCGTTGGACATCATGTCCAGGCTGGCCACGGATTTGGCGGTAACGATCGGCTCGCGCTGGGACAGCAGGCAGATACCGGTACCCAATTTCAGGTTCTTGGTGACGGCGGCGGCATAGGATAGGGCCACGAACGGGTCGTGGGTATGCCAATAGTCCTTGGGCAAATCCGCACCGCCAGGCCAGGGCGAAATGCGCGAGGCGGGAATGTGGGTATGCTCCGGCAGGAACAATGATTCAAAGCCGCGCTCCTCCAGTGCAATGGCTAACTCGTCGGTGCGAATAGAATAATCCGTCGCGAAAATTAAGACGCCGATATCCATAATAAAGTTCCTCCCCATGTGATTTGAGCGCCATTAGAGCCAACAGACCAGCCGCTGTCTACCAGGATGATAAAATAATAGAGACCCTAGGCAGAGGCGCGGCAACGTCGTAAATTGCGGCCAACAATCACCGATATAATCAGCGGCTAAAATAGGACGGATCGACATCATGCGCATCGCCACCATCAACCATAACGGCACCCCCACCCTGGCTGTCCGCAAGGGCGACAATTATGTCGATCTGTCTAAGGCGGCGCCCAATTTGCCGCGGGACATGGTGTCGCTGTTGCAGGCCGGCACCCTGGGCCAGGCCGACAAGGCGGCCCAGGCGGCCGGTGACGAAGCTATGATCCCGGCGGCCGGCGTGACCTATCTGCCGGTGGTGACCAGCCCACCAACGATTTTGTGCTGCGGCCTGAACTACCGCGACCATGCCATCGAGACCGGCAACGCGATCCCCGACTATCCGATCATATTCATGCGCTCGGCCACCTCACTGGCGGCCCACAACGCCCCGATGATCCTGCCCAAGGCGGCTTCCGACTATGATTACGAGGCAGAGCTGGCAGTGATCATCGGCACCGGCGGGCGGCATATCACCGAGGACAAGGCGCTGGATCATGTCGCCGGTTATGCCTGCTTTAACGACGGCTCCATCCGCAGCTATCAATTCAAGGCGCCGCAATGGACCATGGGCAAGAATTTTGATGCCTCAGGCGGCTTTGGCCCTGAAATGGTGACCCCCGACGAACTGCCCAATGGCGTCGGTGACCTGCGCATTCAATGCCGTCTGAACGGCGAGACCATGCAGGATTCATCGACCAAGCAGCATATCTTTGATGTGTCGGAGGTGATCGCCGCCTTGACCGAGGTGATGACCCTGACTGCCGGCGATGTGATCATCATGGGCACCCCGCCCGGCGTTGGCGCCGCCCGCACGCCGCCGGTCTGGATGAAGGACGGCGATGTCTGCGAGATCGAAATCGAGGGTATTGGCATTTTGTCCAACCCCATCGTCGCCGAGTAATCATATTGGCTTGAGCCACCGGCCATGGCCACTTTAGAATTGCCGCCACGTCCCTTTCCGGGCCTAGGGGAGAGCCTGGCCGGCGTTAACCGCCATAATCTAGTCAACGCCCTGGTCGCCTGGCTGTTTGCTATTTCCGGCCCCGTGGTGATCATTCTAGCGGTGGGCCGCCAGGGCGGATTACGGCCCGAGGACATCAGCTCATGGGTGTTTTCCGCCTTCATCTTTGGCGGCATGCTGACCATGGCCTTTTCCTATTTGTTTCGCCAGCCCATCGCAATTATGTGGACCATCCCCGGCGCGGTGCTGATCGGCGGCGCCCTGCAGCATTTGAGCTTCGCCGAAGTGATTGGGGCCTACCTGGTTTGTGGCGTATTCATGGCCTTCCTGGGCATCACCGGGCTGGTCCGCCGCATCATGGCGGCAATCCCCATGCCCATCGTCATGGCCATGGTGGCCGGCGTCTTCCTTCCCTTTGGCTTGAATATCATCGCAGCGTTCGAGGAGGCCACGATGATGGCGGTGGCCATGGTGGCAGCCTTCGCCATACCCACCGCCGTCCCCGCCCTGGGCCGGGTGCTACCGCCAGTACTATGCGCCCTGGCCGTGGGCACCGTCATGATCGTCCTTTCGGGGCAGATGACCGGGGTAGAAATGCCGTCCCTGGCTCTGGCGGAGCCCATTTTATACACCCCGGTGTTTACCCTGCGCGCCCTGGGCGAACTGGTCGTGCCCCTGGCGGTAACGGTGATCGCGGCGCAAAACGCCCAGGGTTTCGTCATATTACGCCAGGCCGGGTTCGAACCTCCCGAGAATGACCTGACCGTGACCTGCGGCGTGGGCAGCATATTGTTTGGCATTTTCGGCTCGGTCCCAACTTGCGTGACCGGGCCGGCAAATGCCATCCTGAATACCTCCGGAGCCAAGGAAAAACGGTATATGGCTGGCGTTATTTTCGGTCTGCTGGCGATTGTCTTCGGCCTGTTCTCGCCCTTCACCACCGGCCTGGGACTAGTGCTGCCGGCGGTCTTCATCAACCTCCTCGGTGGTCTGGCTATGCTGGGTGTATTGCAGGGTGCTTTCACGACGGCCTTTGGAGGCCCCCACGCCCTGGGCGCCGTGGTCAGCTTTCTGGTTACCCTATCGGGCGTCGCCATCCTAAATGTAGGCGCGCCGTTCTGGGGCCTGGCCTTCGGCTATGCGG
The DNA here is from genome assembly GCA_963577885.1 of Alphaproteobacteria bacterium. Classification (GTDB taxonomy): domain Bacteria; phylum Pseudomonadota; class Alphaproteobacteria. Next base: position 2,499 of record CAUZBE010000103.1, on the reverse strand, counting down.
TTACCTTGTTGCTGCGACGCCGGGGAGCGTAAAGAAAATCACCTCGGCTTGTGGGCATAGACCATCCGGGTCATGTCGGGCACCACCACGGTCTCGGCAGGGGTTTCGAAGCCTGCCGCCGACATCGCCGCGCTGATTCGTTTAGCGGTCAACGAGGCGGCCTCCGGCGCGAAGGCCATATGTTGCAGATGCCAAAGGGCAGCGAGTTGTGGTTCCGCCTTTTCGGAATCCACCATGAAGTCATGCACTATCAGGGTGCCGCCAGGCCGCAGGGTGGCGAAGGCATCCTCGATCAATGACTGGATCGAGGTTTCAGGGACGCCGCTGAACAGGTACGACATCAGCACCGCGCAGCGCTCCGTCGGCCATTCGCATTCCAGCGCATTTGCTGGAATATAGCGGACACGGTCCACCAACCCCGCCTCGGAGATAAATTGCCAGCCGATCTCGGCAACATTGGGAAAGTCTATTATGGTGGATGTAAGTTCCGGGTTCTCCTTGCACAGGCTAACAGTCATGGCGCCCGTGCCGCCGCCCACGTCCAGCAAAGAGCGGGCATCGGACAAATCCAACAACCGGGCAATGGTGCGGCCAGGGCCCAGAGATCCGGCATGTTGGGCCTGACTATAGACCCGCGCCTCTTTCGGATCCGACATCCAGCTGGCGTACGAATCGACGGCGTCGTGGTCTAGGGTGCCGTCCATGGCAGCATTAATTTGCTGCAGAAACGGATACATTTGCCGGTCGATCTGATAGCGCAGGTAATCGCCAAAATCGTATTTGGCGCCCTTCACCAAAAAAGTTTCAGAGGCCGGCGCGTTAGACAACTTGCCGCCTTTACGCACCAGCAGGCCAATACTGCGCAACGCCGTGGTCAAGGTGGTGATACGGTTGAGGGGTATATCGGCTTCCGTGGCGAGCTCCTGTTCGCTTTTCGGCCGATCCGAGAGATGCGAGAAAAGGTCTATATGCAGGGCGGCGAATAATGATTTCGACGCCATGAAACCAAATGCAATGTTCGATACGTCTTCGGCTGTTTCAGCCACGATGGTTTGCACAAAAATATCCCTGAGTTAGTTCGTGTTTAAGTCGGTTTATTGCTGATCGGACCCAGAGAATATTTCATCCAACTACGCGCAACTTATTCAGATTAGGTAAATTCAATAAATTATTTAGGCCAAATTACCAACTCCAACTAATTGAATATTCCTCTAACCGTCACACGCGAACGCGCTTCCTGATAGGAGCGCCGCGGGGGTATAAGCACAGATCAGCCACTCTGCGCGGTAGTTTCGTGGCAATCCATGGTTCAGTCCGTCCGAGCCGATTGCTGATCAACAGGTGGCCCGGATGTCTCCACCATAGAGCAATTTCTAGCATTGACCACAGTGCATCGAGGCATTTTAATTCAACTTAAATAAGAAATTTTCTCCACGATCGCAACGATCTATCATCGCGGTAAGTTTGATTGGCCGTTTGGAAATTGTCCCACTAGGGCAAATTCATCCTGCGCTAGGGCAACAACCTCTCCCGCGGCGGAAATTGACGTACCCCCCCAATGGCATGCCAGAATAGGCAAACGACCGGCCCGAATTCGAGGTGCTCATATGGTGTTTGATCCCCGCATGCCGGCGCGCGAGGTCTGTGTGCTTGGCTATCAATCGGAGCATTGGGCTGCTGAGAAACCCGATGACATCGCCTTTATGTTCCATGGCGGCGAGAAATGGACCTGGGGCCAGGCCCTGGATCTGACCCGCCGCGCGGCCAGGGGTCTAGCCCAAAGAGGCGTGAAAAAAGGCGATCACGTCCTGTCCTGGCAACCCAACAACAGAGAAGCAGTGCTGACCTGGTTCGGCCTTAACTATCTGGGCGCGGTCTACGTGCCGGTGAACACCGCCTACAAGGGCAATCTGTTACAGCACGTGGTGGAGCTATCGGATGCCAGCCTGATGGTCTGCCACGCCGATCTGGCCCCGCGCCTGGATGATATCGATACGGGGTTGTTGCGCGAGGTGATCATTACCAATGGCGCGGCATCGTTGGCGAAGCTTGCGACGCACCCGGCGGAGGCACTATTGCCCGATCAGGGCCTCGACGAAATGCCCAGTCTGGTCGAGCCCTGGGAATGCCAATATATCATCTTCACATCCGGCACCACGGGGCCGTCCAAGGCAGTTTTGTCATCCTATGTTCAGGGTTATACCATGGGCCCGGAGGCCAGCACATATATCGATGACAGCGACCGGATCCTGGTCAATCTACCCATGTTCCATGTGGGCGGCACGGTGTTCATGATCATTACCCTGGCCAATGGCGGATCTTGCTTTCTGGACACCCATTTTAAGACCGAAGAATTCTGGACTACCGTGCGCGAAAACCAGATCACTATGACCTGCCTGTTGGGCGCCATGATCCCATTCCTGCTGAAACTGCCGTCCGGCAATCAAGACCAGGACCATCCCCTGAAAAAGACGGTCTGTGTGCCCTGGAACGAAGACA
>CAUZBE010000102.1:0-8667 GCA_963577885.1 Alphaproteobacteria bacterium | reverse complement strand
CAAAAAAGATGAATATGGCCCCCGCCGAAACGGGTGTCCCGATCACACAGCCGCGCCTGCGCGATGATATTTTCGAGCTTGCGGTCGTCGCCAAAACCCAGACTGCGGAAGACCTGAAACGTCTGATGCATATTAGCGACAATCTCGCCAACATGAATTTCGAGCGGTTTCAGGCCTTTAATCTCGACAATAGGAGCAATTCCACCAAGCCTGCCGGGCTCGCCTTTGACGGCGACGTCTATTGGGGGCTGGAGGCTGACAGCTTGTCCGAGGGCACGCTCTCTTATGCGCAGGATCATTTACGCATCCTCTCAGGCCTTTACGGTGTTTTACGTCCGATGGATGCGATCCAGCCTTATCGCCTTGAGATGGGCACCAAAATGGTAAATGGCCGCGGGAAATCCCTCTATGATTTCTGGGGCGCACGCATCGCCGATCGACTGAATGTGGACCTTGCCAATCATGCTGACACAACCGTGGTCAATCTCGCCTCAAACGAATATTTCAAGGCTGTGGATGCCAAAGCGCTTGGACGGACGGTGATCGGGGCGAAGTTCCTGAACGTGAAGGATGGCGAGGCCCGCACCCTCATGTATTACGCCAAGCATGCACGCGGCACCATGGCACGCTGGATCATGGAAAACCGTGTGGATCGGGCTGATGGCTTGAAAGATTTTAATGCCGGAGGCTATACCCTCGACGCGATCGCCTCAAAGGGCAGTGAGCTCGTCTTTTCTCGGCCTCAACCGCCTAAAAAAGGGTAAGAGAGTTAGATTGGGCTGTGGTCAGACGTCTTATAGGGAAAGTCTATAACGATAGGTCTGGCAGCGGGAGTCTTCGAGACAAACCCATTCCAAGCCCCGAGCTCAGCAACCGCCCCCACCAATCCGCGTCACCCCGGACCACTGCCGACCTAGAAGCCTGGCAATGGAAGGCGTCTAGCGGTCTGTTGTCCGGAGTAGGGGCTCTTGGGCCATAGATGACGCAACACACGCGCGAGCTTCGATGGTGAGCAAGACACTGGGCAGCAAATGAAACTGATGCTGCATTTGCAACCCATTTGCAACCTAAGCCAAATAACGGGCCCAGTATTTTCCACCTAAGTATATGGTTTTACTGTCTCGTTCATGATCTAGGTCGCTGTGCCGCCGACGGTGAGGCCATTGATCAACAATGTTGGTTGGCCAACGCCCACCGGCACGCCTTGGCCACTTTTCCCGCAGGTGCCGACGCCCGTATCCAGGGCCAGGTCATTGCCGATGCCGCCGACCTTGGTCAACACATCAGGGCCATTGCCGATCAGGGTCGCGCCCTTCACCGGCGCCCCTATCTTGCCGTCCTGCAATTTATAGGCCTCGGTGCAACTGAAGACGAACTTTCCGGACGTAATATCGACCTGGCCGCCGCCGAAGTTCACGGCGTAAATGCCATTCTTGACGCTGCCGATAATCTCTTGCGGATCCTGCTGACCCGCCCGCATGTAGGTATTGGTCATCCGCGGCATGGGCATATGGGCGAAAGATTGCCGCCGGCCATTCCCCGTCATCGCCATGCCCATCAAGCGGGCGTTCAGGCGATCCTGCATGTAGCCTTTCAAGATGCCATCCTCGATCAGGGTCGTACATTCCGTCGGCGTGCCTTCGTCATCGACCGACAACGAGCCGCGGCGGCCATCTATGCTGCCGTCATCCACCACCGTCACGCCAGGGCTGGCTACCCGTTCGCCTAGCAAATTGGCGAAGGCCGAGGTTTTTTTCCGGTTAAAATCCCCTTCCAGGCCGTGGCCGATGGCCTCGTGCAGCAGAATGCCGGGCCAGCCCGGACCGAGAACCACCTGCATCTCGCCCGCCGGCGCCGGTATGGAAGACAGGTTAACTTCGGCCTGACGCATGGCTTCATCCACTTGGGCCTGCCAATTCTCGGTTTCAAGATAGCGCGCGAAGCCAATGCGGTCACCGACCCCATGGCTGCCCGTCTCCTGCCGGTCGCCATCGCCCAGTATCACCGCGACATTCAGGCGAACCAGGGGCCGGACATCACGGATCCACCGGCCATCGGCCCGCATAATCTCCACCGCCTGCCACTGCCCATGCAGTGACACGGTGACCTGACGCACCCGGGCGTCACGGCTACGGGTATAGCTGTCTATTTCGCTCAACAATTTTACCTTGTCCGCGAAGGATATTTCACCCAGGGGATTATCGTCGGGGTAGAGGTTTTGGTTGGTCGCCATTGGCGCCTGGCTCATGCTGCCGCCATGGCCCGCGCGGACTGCGCGGACCGCCCCAGCGGCTCTGGCAATCGCATCCTCGTTCAAATCGGACGAATGGGCATAACCGGTCTGTTCGCCGGCCACGGCGCGCATACCGAAACCCTGGTTGGTGTCAAAGTTGGCGGATTTTATCCGGCCGTCATCCAAAACCAGGCTTTCGCTTTGGCTATACTCCATGAAAAGTTCGCCGTCATCACAGCCCTGCAGGGCCTCGCCGACGATAGCCTGGATGCGGCCTTGATCCAATCCGGCCCGCTCGAACAACAGCGCTGGATCGGGGTTTTTGCCCCGTGGGCCGGCCACGGTTTCGCGCCTGCCTTCGGCTGAACCCGCCTTAGCCTTCTTCTTACTCATATTTGCATCCGCTCCTATTGGGCGCTGACCTGCCATTAGTCACCACATTTGTTTAACACACAATTATGAATGATTAATTATGTGGTGATTATGACAGCCAAATACCCGTGCGGCAATTAGCCGCTCGGAAATGCGATCGCCCGCGCAACCCTTTGGGTAATTATGGCTTGGCGGTGATTTTATTCTCACTAACCTAGCCAGATTGGCGCAATTTCGATATTCTTGATGTCCGGACCCTATCTAAATAGTGGTGAAAATCGAACTTCTTGCCGCCGCCATGATCGGGCAACAGGTTTGTTCCCGCATAATCCATTTGGTTGCACTGGGAGATCAAGGTAATGGGGATTGGTCCCGACGTGAAATTATAGACGAAATCGAGGCTTTGATATGGCGGTTTGGCGAATTTCGGCCGCGCCGGTGGCGCTGTTGGGCACCATGGCGGCAAGCGCATCCGCTAAATAGGGCGTGTGGCAGTAAAAAGGAATTGATTGGTGAAAAGCGGTAATTTGACCATTGAGCAAAGCACCCCGCGCCCGGTTGGCGGGGGCCGGTTGGCCGACTATCTGGCATTGTTAAAGCCACGGGTGATGAGCCTGGTGGTGTTCACGGCCCTGGTCGGGCTGGTGTTGGCCCCCGGCGACCTGCATCCCCTCGTCGCCCTGGCGGCGCTGATCTGTATCGCCGTTGGGGCTGGCGCCTCCGGCGCGATTAACATGTGGTACGACGCGGATATCGACGGCCAGATGCTGCGCACCTGTGACCGGCCCATTCCGCGCGGCCGCGTGCGGCCCGGCGCGGCGCTGATCCTGGGGACGGTGCTGTCATTCGCCTCTGTTCTGGTCATGGGGGCGCTGGTCAATCAGCTATCGGCGGCACTGCTTGCCATGACCATCGCCTTCTATGTCTTTATCTACACCATCTGGCTGAAACGGCGGACGCCCCAGAATATCGTCATTGGCGGTGCGGCTGGCGCGTTTCCACCGATGATCGGCTGGGCCGCCGCCAGCGGCGATGTTTCCCTGGCCTCGATCTCCCTGTTCGCCATCATCTTCTTTTGGACACCGCCGCATTTCTGGGCCCTGGCGCTGTACCGGGCTGACGATTACCGCAATGTCGGCGTACCCATGCTACCCGTGGTCGCCGGCAAGGCGGCAACCCGGCGGCAAATGCTGATTTATTCGTTGCTCCTGTTCCCCATCACCCTAAGCCCGGTAGCGCTGGGTATCTGCGGTCTGGCTTATGCCGTGGGCGCGACGCTGTTCGGGCTGATCTTCGTGGCCTTCGCCTTTCTGGTCTGGCGCACGGGTGATGATGATGACCGGCCGGCGCGGTGGCTGTTCGGCTATTCCATCTTTTATCTGTTCGCCTTGTTCGCCGTGATGCTGGGCGAGCGTTTGGTAGAGGCCTGGGTCTGATGCCGTTGGGTAAAATGCACTGGCAGAGGCCGGGCCGTAATTCTGTTTGAATTCATGGCGGCGGCGTTAGTTATCACCATGATCAATATGCAGGGCCAGACGTGGAACCCCGATTGAACCGCCAGCCCGGTCGGGGCAAGCGCATTCGGCTGACCGCCCTGGTTGCCGTCTGCGTTGCCTTTGGTATGATTGGCGCGGCCTAAGCGGCGGTGCCGGCGGAGATGGGTGAGCGCATCATTACCGTACGCTTCAATACCGATACGGCCAATGCCATGGCGTGGCGGTTCCGCCCACAACAGCGGGCCGTCACGGTCCGGGTAGATCAGCAGACCCTGGCCCCTGTACGAAGCGGTAAACCCAAGCCAACGGCGCATCGTCGGCTCCGCGACCTTCAACGTAGCGCGGGCCAAGGCAGGGGCCTATTTCAACAAGACCGAATGCTTTTGTTTTACCGAACAAGCGCTGGCGCTCGGCGCAAGCGTCGACATGCCGGTTCCCTTTTTTGTCGACCCTGCTATTTAGGATGATCCGAATATGGACGACGTAACCACCATCACCCCGTCCTACACCTTCTTTGAAGTCGCGGACGGCAACCAGGATCAGGGGCGGCAATTCGACGACGACTATTGCCGCTAAACTGATGCCAAGCGAGTAACCGTCAGATTGCCGGGAGGCCCATTTGGGCCCCAGGGTGTATCGGGGGCAGGCCGACTTGCATGTGCTGGCGCCGCTGCGGCTGGCCGGTGGTGCCAGAATTCTGGTTAACCGTGGCTGGATCCCGAGGAACCGCCGCGATCCCGTTACCTGCGCCCCTGGCTAGATACCGAGCCTGGTCACGGTGCAGCGCCCTGCGCAGCCAGCTTAGCCAGGGCGACTGGACGCCGGATTATGACCGCGGGGGCAATGGTTCTGGTATGACATTGCCAGTATTGCCAAGGCCCGTGGCCTGGAACTAGCGGCAGCGGTCGTGCAGGCCGATGGACAGCCCAGCCCGGACGATCTGCCCATTGGCGGCGTGGCGCAGCCCAAGTTGAGCAACGATCACCTGCAATATGCCATAACCTGGTTTTCCCTGGCCGTCGTCCTGGTTATGATATTCCTGCTGGCGCACCGCCGTGGAAGGGATCGGCTATGACAAATGCCTACGAGCAACTCTGCGGCCGTTTCGCGCGCCTGGCTAATCTGAACGGCGCGGCGGCCATGCTGCATTGGGACACCGCCGCCATGATGCCCGCGGGGGGGAGGGCGGCCCGAGCCGAACAATTGGCGACCTTGTCACTGCTGGCCCACGAATTGGTGTGCCAGGCCGAGGTTGCGGATCTGCTGTGCCAGGCCGAGGCAGCGACGGCTGACATGGGCCCGTGGGAGCGCGCTAATCTGCGCGAAATGCGGCGCAAATGGTCCCATGCCACGGCCCTGCCCGGCGATTTGGTGACCGCGCTCAGCCGGGCCGGATCGGCGTGCGAGATGGTTTGGCGCACGGCCCGGGCGGAGGACGATTTCGCCACCCTATGCCCCTTTCTCGAAGTGGTAGTTAGCCTGGTTCGCGAGGTGGCCATGGCCAAGGCGGCAGCTTTTGGGTGCTCGCCCTATGATTCCCTGCTATCGCAATACGAACCGGGCTTGAACGCGGCGGATATTGACAGTTATTTCGACGACCTGGCGGGGTTTCTGCCCGATCTATTGGATCGGGTCCTGGCCCATCAGACGGCCCCCCCGGAGGCACCGGAGAGGATGGCGGTCGCGGTCCAGGAAGATCTGTCCCGGCATCTTCTTGGCGCCTTGGGTTTTGATTTCAAGCACGGCCGCCTGGATGTCTCCCTGCATCCTTTCACCGGGGGGGTGGCGGACGATGTCCGCCTGACGACCCGTTATGATGAAGCCGACCCCCTGGGCAGTCTGTATCCCGCCTTGCATGAGGGCGGCCACGGTATGTACGAGCGGGGCCTGCCCCCGGACTGGCGCCAACAGCCAGTGGGCCGGGCCATGGGCATGGCCATACACGAAAGCCAGTCGCTGCTGGTCGAGATGCAGGTCTGCCGGGGCGACGAATTTCTAAGTTATCTGGCGCCTTTGTTGCGCGACAGGGGCGGCGTTTCCGGCCCTGGGTGGGAGGCCGGGGGCCTGGCCATTCGGGTGCGCCACGTGGCCCGGTCGCTTATCCGGGTCGAGGCGGATGAAGTGACCTATCCCCTGCATATAATTCACCGCTACCGCCTGGAGCGGGCCTTGCTGGCCGGCGATTTGCTGGTCGCCGATTTGCCCGGTGCCTGGCGCGCCGGCATGGCGGCGTTGCTGGGCGTCGCGGTGCCCAATGACCGTGATGGCTGCATGCAGGATATCCATTGGATGGACGGCGCCTTTGGCTATTTTCCCACTTATACTCTGGGAGCCATGGCGGCGGCGCAGATCTTCCAGGCGGCGGGTTTGGCCCTGCCCGGCCTGTCGAAAGATATTGCGCGGGGCGATTTTGGCCCCCTGATGGCTTGGCTGGGCCGGACGGTGCATGGCCAGGGCCGCCTGCATGCCAGCGCCGATGAATTGTTGTGCGCGGCAACGGGCGCCCCCCTGGACGGTGCGATCTTTCGCCAACACCTTGAAAAGCGCTATCTAGCTGGATAGGTTGGCGCCCCTATTCCAGGAGTTCAATGCCGTGCAGTACATCTCAACCCGGGGCCAGGCACCCGACCTGTCTTTTCCAGACGTCCTGCTGACCGGGCTGGCCCGGGACGGCGGCCTGTACGTGCCCCGCGAATGGCCGCAATTGAGCCGCGACGATCTGTGCGCCCTCGCGGGGTTGTCCTATCCGGAAGCGGCGGCGCGAATATTGCTGCCCTTCATGGATGATATCGAGGCGGATGAATTACTGGCCATGGCGCGGTCGGCCTACGCGGATTTTGCCGATCCGTCGGTGGTGCCACTGCGGCAATTGTCCGAGGGACATTGGCTGATGGAGCTGTTTCACGGCCCCACCCTGGCCTTCAAAGATGTGGCCATGCAATTGCTGGGCCGGCTGTTTGACCGGGAACTGGCGCGCCGGCAGCAGCGTATTACCATTGTCGGTGCAACCTCGGGCGATACCGGTTCTGCCGCGATCGAGGCCTGCAGGGACCGCGAGGCCATCGACATTTTTATTCTGCACCCCCAGGGCCGGGTATCCGAAGTTCAGCGCCGGCAAATGGCCACGGTGCTGTCCGACAATGTGCACAACATCGCCATTCAGGGCACCTTCGATGACTGTCAGGCCTTGCTGAAAGGCGCCTTCAATGATCTGGCCTTTCGCGATGAAGTGACCCTGTCGGCGGTCAATTCCATCAATTGGGCCCGCGTGGTAGCCCAGGTGGTCTATTACATCACCTCCGCCGTGGCCCTGGGCGCGCCGGACAAGGCCGTCAGTTTTGCCGTGCCGACGGGTAATTTTGGCTGCGTCTTTGCCGGCTATGGCGCGGCGCAAATGGGCTTGCCCATCGATAAGCTGATCGTCGCCACCAACCGCAATGATATCCTGCACCGGTTTTTCCAGACCGGCATTTACTGCACCGACGCGGTCGTGGCGACGCAAAGCCCCTCAATGGATGTTCAGGTCGCCAGCAATTTCGAGCGCCTGCTATTCGATCTGGCAGGCCGGGAAGGCGCCTTGCTCCGGCAACAGATGGGGGCGGTGGTCGAGAAGGGTGGTTTTGAGGTATCGCCCGGCGCCCTGCAACAGGCCCACCGGTTATTTCTCTCCCACCGGGTAGACGAGGCGGCCACGACGGCAACCATTGGCGAAGTGTACCGGGAGCATGGCTTTGCCATCGATCCGCATACCGCCGTGGGCCTGCGCGCCGCCCGTGATTTGCAGCCCCATGGCCCCGTTATAACGCTTGCCACCGCCCATCCGGCCAAGTTTCCCGACGCGGTGGAGAAAGCCTGTGGCCTACGGCCGCCATTGCCAGACCATATGGCGGACCTGTATGAACGCGAGGAACGCTGTGCCGTGTTACCCAATGATCTGTCCGTCCTGCAAAATTACATCCGCAACCTGCGCCGGCCCTGACCGGCAGGCCCGCCCGCCGCATTAATTGAAGGATCGATACCAGCCGTGACAATCCAAATGACAACGTTAGACAACGACCTGCGTGTTATCTCGGACCGCCGCGAGGGGATGCAGACTACCGCCGTCGGGGTTTGGGTTGATGCCGGCGCCCGTTACGAGACCGTCGCCAACAACGGCGTCGCCCATATGCTGGAGCATATGGCCTTTAAAGGCACGGAAAGCCGCAGCGCCCAGGATATCGCGGTGGAAATTGAAAGCGTCGGCGGCCATCTGAACGCCTATACCTCGCGGGAGCATACCGCCTATTTTGTCCGCATCCTGAAAGAGGATCTGCCCCTTAGCATCGATATTCTGGCAGATATCCTGCAACGCTCTACTTTTACCGAGGAAGAACTGGTGCGCGAGCGTACGGTGGTGATCCAGGAAATCGGCCAGGCGGAAGATACCCCGGACGATATTATCTTCGACCGCCTGCAGGAGGTCTCATTTCCCGGCCAGGCTTTGGGGCGGTCCATCCTGGGACCGGTCGAAGGGGTCGCCAACATGGGCCGGGATGTTTTGTTCGATTTCATGGCGGAACATTATTC
>CAUZBE010000101.1:0-8748 GCA_963577885.1 Alphaproteobacteria bacterium | reverse complement strand
TCTACAAAGGTGAAGCAGACAACGAGGGCATAAAGACCGTTGTATTCCCGCCGCAACACGTTGCGCAGGGAAAATGACAGGTTAGGTCTTTCCCATTGCCGCAAGCGCGGCACCATCAGGGGCGTGCAGGCGGACCAAGCTATGTATTGTTCGCCAAATTCCGCCGACAGAAATTCTTCCTCGGCGAATATGATGCGCTCGTAATAGAGCACGAAGGACAAGGTGATGATGACCGGCAGCCACCATGCCATGGCAGCCAGGGAAACACCCATAATCATGAAGTAATTACCAAGGTAAAGCGGGTTTCTTACGACGCTGTAAATGCCCGTAGTGTTCAATTGGTCGGCCCGCTGTTCCCGCGTATTTCGCCCTGACGTCCCAGCCGGAGTATAGCCGATGGTGATGGCCCTGACGGCCAGGCCCAGCAATGATACCAGGGCCGAAAACACCATCCAGGCCGTTTCGGCCGTGTCACCCAGATAGGCCCCGAAGTAGCCTGATTGAAAAACGGCGACAATCAACAGCGGCAACAGGACGAGGGGCAGATATCCCCGCCAACGGAATAGGAAACTGCCCTGCCGGGACATTTCACGGATTAACATGAGCAAAACTCGATTTCTGAAACAAGACGCATTTATGCCAGGCTGCCGGGAACCTATCGGAATTATCCTATCGTCTCAATCCCGGGTCTGCCCCGCATGGTTCCAAAGACCGCAAATAATTGATATTGTCGCCAGTGCCGCCAGATAAATCGGAGATAATCAAACGGCACATTTTTCTTCACAAGGTTTGGCTAAAATGACATTTCATCTGTCGCAAAACGAGCATGAACAGTATGAACGCGATGGCTATATCATCCTGCGCAACCTGTTTGACCGGGATGAAATAGATCTTCTGCAGCGCGCCATGGCGGAGGATCCGGCCGTTACCGATAATTCCCTGATCCGTCCCGACCAGGAAGGTTTTGGCACCCGCATCACCCTATGGAACCGGGCCGGTGACAGCGTCTATGGCCTAGCCGCCCGCTGTGGAAGGATGGTGGACACGGCGACCAAGCTGATCGGCGAAGAGGTCTACCATTTCCAGTCCAAGCTGACCGCAAAAGATCCGCGCAAGGGTGGCGCCTGGGAATGGCATCAGGACTACGGTTATTGGTATCACAATGGCTGCCTGCGCCCGAACATGTTGAGTTGCATGATCGCGCTAGACCAGGCCAACCGGGGCAATGGCTGCCTGCAATTGGTTAAAGGGTCGCACAAATTAGGACGGATCGACCATGTGCCCCTGACCGAAAAACAGAATGAAGCTGACCCGGAACGCATGGTTCACATTCTGAAAACCCATGAAACGGTCTACGCAGAATTGGAGGTTGGCGATGTGCTTGTATTCCACTGCAATATGTTGCACCGGTCCGACAAGAATCTGTCCACCAACCGGCGCTGGGCGCTGATTATTTGTTACAACGCGGTAACCAATGATACCTTCAATCACGTGGATGATCGTGCCTTCGTCCCCCTGGAACGGGTCAATGATGACGCCATCAAGCGGGCCGGCTTGAAATTTTCCAGCAACGACCAAGAACATTTTACCAAGCAAGCCTACGTACCGAGGGTCGCTGCCAGCGGCGGCGAGGGCTGATATTTAGCCGAAGGCAACCCAACAAGCGACCCAGATTGGTGGCGGCTATCGCAATTGCTTTGGCTCACTCGGCGGCAATGAGATAGAGTTTTGGGCGCGCCTAGGTCTGAAGAATTCCAGAATGCGGGGCAGCCGGGCGCATGGATTATTTGGAGGCGAAGCGTATGAGTTGGCGGGTTGGCGTTGATATTGGTGGCACCTTTACGGATGTTGCCCTGGTGGATGAGGAAACAGGACAGATCGGCATCGCCAAGGTGCCGACCACGCCACGAGATTTTGGCCTCGGCGTGGTTGAGGGCCTATCCATCGCCCTGAAGGAATACGCTGTTTCCGCCGGCGCGGTTTCTTTGTTGTCGCACGCAACTACCGTGGTCACCAACGCTATCCTCGAGGGCAAGGGCGCCCACGCCATGCTGGTATCAACGCGGGGTTTCCGCGACGTGCTGGAGCTGCGGCGATCATCGCGGCCCAGTCTGTACGATTTGCTTCAAGATGCCCCATCCTTATTGGTGCCGCGCTATTGCCGCCTGGAGGTTACCGAGCGGCTAGATGCCGCAGGCGAGGTCGTGACACCTTTGGAAGAGGGCGATATCGACGCCATCATCAACTTCGCCAAGGAAAACAGAATTGAGGCGATCGCAGTATCGCTAATGTTTTCTTTCCTGAACGACATCCACGAACGCCACATTGGGGAGATATTGCGCAGCGCGTTACCTGATATTCCAGTCTTTCTGTCTTCCGAAGTGTTGCCGGAAATTCGCGAATTTGAACGCGCCTCCACCACCGCCGTCTGCGCCTATGTGGGACCGATCCTGGAATCTTATCTTCGCCGGCTGGAAGGCGCGACAACAGACATGGGCCTGCCGAGGATTTACGTCATGGGCTCTTCGGGTGGGGTCTTTGACGTGGCGGAAGGCTTAAAGATGCCGGCTATGGCCATTGAATCTGGCCCCGCTGCGGGCGTCATCGCCGCCGCACTGATCGGCCGCCAGCTAGACAAACCGAATCTGCTGTCCTTCGATATGGGCGGCACCACCGCGAAAGCCAGCCTAATCAAGGATGGCGTGGTGGAGACGACCTCGGAATACGAGGTCGGCGGCGACGGCAATGCCAACCGCTGGATGAACGGTACCGGCCACCCGATCCGCGTACCGGTCATTGATCTGGCCGAGGTCAGTGCGGGGGGCGGCTCCATCGCCTGGATCGATCCCGGCGGGTCGCTGAAGGTGGGGCCGCAAAGCGCTGGCGCCGAGCCGGGGCCGGTCTGTTATGACGCGGGCGGCACGAGGCCGACGGTGACCGATTGTAATCTGTCCCTGGGCTATCTGGATTCGGAGGCTCTGCTGGCTGGCCGCCTGGCCATTCGCGGTGACAAGGCGGTCGCGGCGATCGAGGAACACCTGGCCAACCCCCTTGGCATCAGCGTCGATGACGCCGCCGCCGGCGTCCTCAACGTAGTCAACGCCTCAATGGCAGAAGCGTTACGCATCGTCTCGGTGGAGCGGGGCCACGACGCCCGGGAATTCAGCTTGGTTGCCTTTGGCGGCGCCGGTCCCATGCATGCCGCGGAACTAGCGGCCGAACTGGGAATCCGCGAGGTGATCATCCCTCCCATCCCAGGCGGCTTCTCCGCCCTGGGCCTGGTGACCACAGATTTAAAACGGGACTATGTGAAAACCCATTTCATTGCCCTGGCCGAGGCCGACCCGGTGGCGGTTGCGGCTACCTATGGAGAGATGGAGGACGCGGCCCGGCAGATGCTGGAAGCGGCCAGTATACCCGAGGCCGATTGGGTTCTGGAGCGCTCAGCCGATCTGCGTTACGGCCGGCAGGCTTATGAATTGACCGTACCGGCGCAATCCGGCCCGGTAACGTCCGATACCCTGGCGGAGCTGGCCCGCCTGTTCCACGAAAAACATCGCCAGACCTATGGCCATGAGAATCCGGACGAAGGCATACAAATGGTCAACTTGCGCCTCACCGCCATCGGTCGTTTCGAGAGGTTGGAATTGAGCCATGGTGCCGACGCCAATGCCGGTGGGGCCGAGGATGCGCTCAAGAGCGCGCGCTTGGTCTGGTTCCGCCAGGGCGGACGCTGTGACTGCGCCATCTACGACAGCGCCAGGTTGGGCGTGGGCGATGAAATTTCTGGACCGGCGGTGATTGAAGCCGTGGACACAACCATTGTCATCCCACCGGGCTGGCAGGCGCGGGTCAACGCCGCGGGCCATATTCTGATGGAGAACAACAATGACGGTTAACGAAATGCCAGCCAACGCGCCTATCAAGACCGATGCAGCGACCTTCGAGGTCGTTAAGAACAGCCTGTACGCCGCGGCGGAGGAAATGAAAATCGTGCTGGCCAAAACGGCCTATTCGCCTCTATTGAAAGTGGCAGGCGACTATTCCTGCGGCCTGTTCGATGCCCATGGAGAAATGATCGCCCAGGGGCCAGATCTACCGATCCATCTGGGTTCCATGCCCGATGCGGTAAAGGCGGTGATCGAAGCGTTCGAGACCTTCGCGGATGGCGATATCTTCATCCACAACGATCCCTATTTTGGCGGCTCCCATCTCCCAGATGTCAATGTGGTCTCGCCGTCGTTTCATAAAGGCGAATTACTGGGTTTTGCCTGTGTGCGGGCCCATTGGCCGGATATAGGCAGCGCAACCCCGGGTAGCTATGGCGCGGTTACGGAAATATTTGGCGAGGGCTTGCGCCTGCCTCCCACCCGGCTGTATGCCGCTGGGGTTTTGAACCAGGATGTGGACAGGATCATATTCACCAACGTGCGTACGCCGGGCGAACGCCGGGGCGATATGAACGCCCAGATCGCGGCCAACCGCCGCGGCAGCGCGCGGTTGTCCGAATTAGCGGAAAAATACGGCGTCGATAATTTACGCCGCATCATGGCCGAGGTGATGGATTATTCAGAATCCATGATGCGGACCTTCCTGTCGGAACTGCCCGACGGGATAGGCACATTCGAAGATTTCTGCGACGGTGATGGCATTTTAGAGCCCGGCGCGGTGGAAGACGAAATCTTCACCATTCGCATGCGGGCCATCAAAAAAGGCGACAACCTGACTGTAGATTTCGCGGGTTCCGACCCGCAGGTGGCCGGGCCCATGAATGCGCCCCTGTCGGTGACCGCATCGGGGATCTTTACCACGGTAAAAATGGTCGTCGACCCGAACGGCATGATACCGCCAAATTCGGGTTGCTGGCGCGCCATCACGGTGCTAGCGCCCAAGGCTTCGGTGGTCAACGCCGCCTTTCCCGCACCCGTGGTCTATGCCAATCACGAGATGTCCCATCGGGTGGCTGACATGCTGTTCGGCGCCCTTTATGAATTCCTGCCCGACCGGGTCATGGCCTGCTCCCAAGGCACCTCATCGGTGCTGACCCTGGGCGGTGTGGATTACCGTAACGGCGAACGCTATGTCAGTTACGAATCCATCAAGGGCGGCTTTGGCGCCCGGCCCACCAAGGACGGTATCAATTGTGTCGCCTCCGGTATCTCGAACATGATGAACACCCCCATCGAAGTTCTCGAAATGAGCTTTCCGGTCCGGGTCGAGGAATATTCGGTTCTCCCCGACAGCGGCGGGGCCGGCGAATTTCGCGGCGGCTGTGGTGCCCGCCGGGTCTGGCGGGTTCTGGGCAATCCATCGCTGGGCGCCATATGTTGCGAGCGCAGCAAATCGCCGCCCTTCGGTTTGGCCGGCGGCCTGAACGGCTCGCCCATGCGGATCACCCTTGAAGACCCCGACGGCAGCCACCGCCATCCCTTGAGCAAGGGCGCCTTCACCGTTCCTGCCGACGGCCTGATCATCGTAGAAGTCCCTGGTTCAGGCGGCTATGGCCCGCCATCAAAACGCGACCAAGCAGCCCTGGCCGACGACCTGAAAAACGGCTACGTCAGCAAAGAAGCGGCGCGCAAGGATTATGGCGTAGAGAATTGAAGCCAGCGCCGGGCCAGCCAATTTAGGCGGACCGGGAACGAAGGGTTAGAATACAATTTCAACCCCTTGAAGGTTTCGCCCGCTCCCGCATCCACGAGGGTAAGATACCGCATGTCGCCAAAATGCACATATCCTCTGAGCTTCGCTAAAGTCTATAGTGCAGCGGGTATTCTGACCATCGACCAGGACGCAGGTGTTGAAACGTCCACCGCCGCCAAAGGCATCGTCCGCGCCCACAAGGGTGACCGACACGGCCATAATCTATACCGTGGCCGTGACCAGGAATTGCGGGTTCAGGGCAAAGAAGGTGCCGTCCTCGACCGCCTTGGCGGCGACATCGACCACCCGGGTGACAACCTCCTCGTCATGGGCCCCGCCTTCGCGGGCATAACCGGCGATGTTCTTGATAAAATTGAGCATGCGGCCAGAGGTATCGGGCGCGGCGATCACCTCCACGGCGACGTCGGAAAAGCCAGCCGCTAGCGCCAGGCCATACATCTTGCGGCCGATCGCTGGGGTACGAAAGGCGTGTAATCCGGCATCAAGAACCATCCGCCAGTCCTCCACATCTATGGGATCAAACGCGGCCATGTAGAAATCGCTATCGATGGCATGTACCTTGCCGCCCGGTTTCACCACGCGGCGAAACTCGCGGAAGCTGACGAGGGGATCGTCCACATAGACCATCACATTCTTAATCACCAAACGGTCCAGACTATCGTTGGCCAACGGCAAGGTATCGCCCTGTACATGACTCACGGTAACGCGGTCCGATAAGCCCTTAGCCGCAACCCTGCCCTTGGTTCGACCCACGAAGTCTGCATTGATGTCAAAGGCGTGCACGTGGCCCGCCTCGCCCACCCGCCGGGCTAACTCCACCGACAGATATCCGGGCCCACAACCATAGTCGGCCACTGTCTGTCCCAGTGCGATCTCTGCCGGTGCCAACAAATTGTTGCCGCGTGGCCCCCAGACAAACATTTCCTCGTAACGGTCCAGCCGCTCGGGCTCGATCTTCAACCAGTGGTCCTTGTAGTAGGTATCGTAGGACATGATCCGTCTCCGGGGTGGCATAGCCTATAACGGATAGACCAACAGGATATCGACGCGGCGAGATTCCAACACCACGCGGCGCTCTTTGAATAAGGGCCGGCCAGCCTTGATTTCGATCACATCAAGGTATTTACCCACCGCAAACATTTCGCTGCCGCCGTCCTGCATGGTGCGGACGACGTTGAAGTTGGTGCGTACCCGGAAGACGCCGCCGGGTTCGGCATCAATCTGGGACCGGCCCAGTAGGTGACAATACGTGTGCGCCTCGTAGATATTAGCCGTCTGCAGCGCCTTGATACGGTCCGCCATCATGCCCCGGCCTTCGCAATACATAATGCCGATGGGCAGGCCGGCCTCGAACGTTTCACGAGTGATGATCTGATAGATCCCGTCCTCGGCAAAATATCCAGGCCAAGCATCCAAGGCGCCATCGTCGATGCCATGAGCATAGGCGGCGATGAAATCCCCGATTACCGACCGCGATGCCGTATCGCCAGTCAACTAGGCAAACTCCATGATCTTGCGGTAGCCGGTCCAGAAACCGCGGATCGATGTTTCCGTGGCCCGGCTGTGGTCGGAGGATTCGACCTCCCGTCCACCCATTTCCGCCAACCCCATGCCGTCCGGGCTGCCCCGGGTGCCCCGCTGCACGAATTCATTGATGCAGCCGTCTTCCAGGGATACCAACCCCGAGGCCCCGGTCAAATTGCCCTGCATCACCCGCATCGCCGTCTGCGCCTCATCATCATCTTCATAACCGACGTAAAACCAAAACAATTCCGTCTTATCGACGCCACGAGGCACAAAGAAACGCACGCACAGGGAATTAAGGGTGAACTGAATCGCCAGCGTGGGAAACAGCGCCTGGATGGAGTGAGTAATGCCGTCCTCGAACTCGGGCCAAGCATTCAGCAACTGAGGACCGGCCAAACTGTCGTCATATTGCACCGAATGGATGTTTTGCTGCTTGTATTCCGGCGCCTCGTCCAATGTGGCGCGTTTGGCATAGCTAATGCTGTGCCATTTGTCCTCGGCCAGAACAATGCCGCCGTCCATGTCCAGGCGGTTGATCTTGAAGGTGGTGTAGAAGGTATGCAGCAGGGTGGCGTGATAGGAATCCCGCACGTTCTCGGCATAAAGCTTCCAGTTATTGTGGATCATCTGGCTGTGCATGCCCAAGGGCTTTAAGGGTTTGCCAAGGTTGCGGCGCATGAATTCAGACATGGGCTTGCCGAAATAGTTTTCCGCCGACGGCGTGGCGTCCGAAAACGTGCCCAGAACCAGGCCGCAGAAAACCTCGACCCGCAATGGCTCCAGACTATGCTGGCTGGCGTCAAAATCATCGGGCAAGCCGCCCTTGCCTTTCAGGCCATTGCGAAAGGCTACACCTTTCAGCCGGCCCCTCAAATCGTATGACCAAGAATGGTAGATGCAATTCAAAAGCTTGGCGTTGCCTTTCTCCTTCAGGCAGACCAGGGCGCCTTTATGGGCGCAACGGTTGACCATGGCATGCACGCCGCCGTCCTCATCGCGGGTAGCGATGATGGGAATTTCGCCTACCGTCGTGGTCTTGTAGTCGCCGCCATTGGGGATGTCGATTTCGAGGCAGAGGAAATTCCATACCGGACCGCGAAAAATCCTCTGTTGTTCCAGGGCATAAATTTCCGGATCGGAATACAACCGATAGGGTATCCGAGTGACCCCCGCAGCCGGCCATTGCAGCGGTTCGTGCAAGTCATCCACACTCGATAACATCATTGGGAACCTCTTACGCGCCAGCTATCAGGCAAACACTATAACACCTCGATCAGGATTTTTTGGTTTTGAAATACGGCGCAGTGCCGGCGCCGTGATCTGTTTCATCGACGATGGCCAGGATTTCCGGGATTTGCCCGGTAAGGATCGGCTCGATACCCTGACGCAGAGTCATTTCTGCCATTGCGCAGCCCTGGCAGCCGCCTTCGAAGCTTAGAAATACGGTATCCCCCTCAACCCTGTTCAGGACGGCCATGCCGCCATGGTCCTTAACCGCTGGATTGATCAGATCATCCAGCAGGCCTTGTACCTTGTCCGCCGTCGCCATGCCCTGGC
>CAUZBE010000100.1:0-8879 GCA_963577885.1 Alphaproteobacteria bacterium | reverse complement strand
TTAACATTTTTGAAAAAAGTGTTAACAACGGCAAAATTCAGGCCCCCACCATTGGCGACAGGGGCCTGAATTCGTTAATTTTCTGCGAAAAACGGTTGGAGGCGCGGACCGGAATCGAACCGGTGTAGACGGCTTTGCAGGCCGCTGCGTAACCACTCCGCCACCGCGCCAACCGGCCCTGCATCGATTTGGCACCAAATCGGGCGCTGAGCCACATGCTTCATAATCCGCCTTGTTTGTCCGGTCAACGTGGCAGTTTTCAGGACGCCGTCATTGTCTTGGCGGCCCGGCCCGCTTATAACAGCGGCAACGATTATTAGTTACTCAGGGTAATATGGTAGCGCATACAATTGGGCGCCGAATATGTTATGGAAGTATCATGCAGGACAATGTGACCGCCCGCCGGAATATGGTCAACAATCAGTTGATGACCAACAAACTGACCGATGACCGCGTCGCCCAGGCGCTGTTGTCGGTGCCGCGCGAGAATTTTGTTCCCAAAAGCCTGCGTGGCGTCGCCTATCTGGACGAGGACATCCCATTGGGTAATAGCCGCTATTTGATGGAGCCAATGACCTTTGCCAGGATGCTGCAGTCGGCCGCTATTCAAAGCGGGGATGTGGTGTTGGACGTGGCCTGTGCCACTGGTTACTCCACGGCGGTGCTGGCGCAATTGGCCTCGGCTGTCGTGGGTTTGGAAACGGATGCAGAGGCCGTGGCCGTGGCCGAGGTGCAACTGGCCGCGCTGAACGTCGATAATGCCGCGATCATAGCCGACGAATTGACGGACGGTTGCAGCGCGCAGGGACCCTATGACGTCATATTAGTGAACGGTGCGGTAGAGGAAGTACCAAAGGCCTATCTTGGGCAACTAGCGGAGGGTGGCAGGATGGTAGTCGTCGAGCGGCAGGGCCAGGCTAGCCGGGCGGTGCTGTATTCAAATCGGGGCGGCCTGTTATCACGCCGGGAACTATTCGATGCCATGATCCCGGTATTGCCAGGATTTCAGAAGGCGGAGGCCTTTCAATTTTGAATTTATGGATCGGAATATTTGCCAGTTGCTGTGGGCATAATTTAGGGCGGCCGCGGGAGCGGTCGAAAATTTGATGATGAGGAATTTTGACTTGCCAGAGCGGCGATTGCTGAAACAATGGCTAAGATTGCCGACGGTTATAGTACCAGTGATCGGCGCCACGTTGACACTGTTGGCGGCGCCAGCCATAGGCGAAACCCTGTATGAGGCGTTGGCAAGTGCCTACGTAGGCAATCCGACCCTGCAGGCGGCCCGGTATTGGGTACGGAACACGGACGAGGGGGTCCCGCAGGCACTTGCGGGATGGCGGCCCACGGTTTCGCTCAACGGTTCGGCAGGCGTGGAAAGCTCGAAAACCACGTTGTCGAGTGAGCAGAATTTGACGCCGCGCAGTTATTCCGTGGATGTCACACAGTCGCTCTACGCCGGCGGCCGCACCGAGGCACAGACAAAACAGGCGGAAAGCAACGTACAATTAGCCCGGGCGGAATTGGCGATTGCAGAGCAGACCGTTTTGTTAAATGGCGTGACGGCCTTTCTTGATGTCTTGCGGGATCAGGCCAGGGTGCAATTGACAGAAAACAATGAGTTGGTCCTACGACGCCAGTTGGAAGCGACCCGGGACCGTTTTGAAGTGGGTGAAGTGACCCGCACGGATGTGGCGCAGGCGGAAGCCCGCCTATCGGGGGTGATTGCCATCCGGGTGGGGGCGGAAGGCGATCTGGCGGCTTCGCGCGCCAGTTATCGTCAGGTCTTTGGCGCCATGCCGGGTACCTTGCAGCCAGCGCCACCACTGCCCTCTGTTCCCGCCACGGAAACAGAGGCCGTTACCATTGCCGAAGCGGAAAATCCGGCGATTGCCGTTGCCCTGCATAACGAGTCCGTGGCCCACTACGCGGTCAAGGCTGCGACCGGCGGCCTGTTGCCGACGGTCGACCTTGCGGGACAAATTGGGCGCACTGACGAGACGACAACGGAAAATAGTAATAGCCGATCCATTTCGCTTAACGCCACGGTTTCTATTCCCCTGTATCAGGCTGGCGCGGTCCAATCGCGGGTCCGCCAGGCGAAGGAATTTCTCCACCAGCGGCGTATCCAGGTGGAGAAAAGCCGGCGCGATGTGATTAAAGCGGCTACTCAGGCGTGGGAGCTGTTGACCACGACGCAATCGCAGATCGCGGCGCGTAGTGAGGAAATACGGGCCAATTATATTGCCCAGGAGGGGGTCCGCCAGGAAGCGGAGGTTGGCTCCCGCACAACCCTGGATGTTCTTGATGCCGAGCAGGA
The DNA here is from genome assembly GCA_963577885.1 of Alphaproteobacteria bacterium. Lineage (GTDB taxonomy): Bacteria > Pseudomonadota > Alphaproteobacteria. The sequence continues at coordinate 6,559 of CAUZBE010000100.1, read as the reverse complement.
GTTACTCGATTCCAGTGTCGCTCTTGTGGTCGCAGAGCGGGACGAATATGTCGCGGGCTACCAGTTGCTGGCGGCGATCGGCCGACTGACCGCGCTACATATTGGTCTGAATGTTAAAATATACGATCCGGACCAGCATTATCAAGAGGTGCGGGACAAGTGGTGGGGTTGGAACACTTCAAGCCATTAAAATTATTTTCACCATAACACCTTAATCAATACGCCTAAGTGTAGATAATTGTAGTATTAGCCTTTTGCTCCGGCTTCTTTAAAAATAGAAGTGAACCAATTTCCTTCAAGGGTAACGCCCCATGACGAATGCTACGGAAGACGAAAATCGGGAACCAACGATGGAGGAGATTTTGGCCTCCATTCGCCGGATCATCTCTGACGACGAGGAAAAGGGCGGCGGCGAAGGGGACGACGAAGCGCCGGAAGAAGAACTCGTCGATGGCGGGGATGACATTCTTGAACTGACCGAAGTGGCCCCAGACATTGAGGATGTACTGGATTTGGAGCCGGAACTGGACCCCTCCCTCGAAAATGCGGTCGAGGGCGAAGGAGACCCGGTTCCCGAAAACGATTTCGATAGTGTCGAAGTTGAGGAACCGGCGTCGGCACCCGTGGCGGTAGCCGTCGCGTCTGCGCCGGTGGCATCGCCGGCCGTGGATCTGCACACTTTGTTGTCGGATCATGCCGCTGACGTGACTACCGAAACGTTTTCCGGTCTGACTGGCGCTGTCTCGGCCGCCCGTGCCATGCCCATGGGAAATGCCCATCAGACCCTAGAAGAACTGATCAAGGATCTATTGCGTCCCATGCTAAGGGAATGGCTTGACAAAAATTTGCCGACGCTGGTGGAACGCCTGGTGGAAAAAGAAATTGGCAAACTGGTAGGGCGGGCGGAAAAGGCTGAGTACGGCCGCTGATATCTACTGACATACCATCGTCGGTTTGAAGATAATTTTCGTCGAATTTTTACCCATAAGGAGATTTTCGTGGCCCTAGAGCATGTTTAGATAAAACATGCTCAGACCCTTTAAGAATAGAGCCATCGAACCAATTGCTTAAGTCGCGAGAGCGCCTCCGTTAGATTGAAAATGGCTCTAGTGTGGTTGACGGGGCGCTGGTTTAAAAAAAGGGTTTGGCAATGCTAGACAAGACATTTGTTCCCTCTGACGTTGAGGGTCGGTTGTACCGCGAATGGGAAGAAGTGGGCGCCTTCGCCTGTGGCGCGCCCACGGACCGATCCGGCAATGCATCCCCCTATGCCATTGTTATCCCGCCGCCGAACGTGACCGGCAGCCTGCACATGGGCCATGCCCTGAACAATACCTTACAGGATATCATGATCCGCCTACACCGCATGCGCGGGGCTGATGTGTTGTGGCAACCGGGCATGGATCACGCCGGCATCGCCACGCAAATGGTCGTCGAACGTATGTTGGAGGCGGAGGGCAAGACCCGCCAGGATCTTGGCCGGGAGAAATTCATCGAGCGGGTCTGGGCGTGGAAGGATGAGAGTGGCGGCACCATCACTGGACAACTACGCCGTCTGGGCGCGTCCTGCGATTGGCAGAGGGAACGCTTCACCATGGATGAAGGTCTGTCCACGGCGGTGCGCAAGGTCTTTGTCGACCTATACAAAGAAGGCCTCATTTATAAGGACAAGCGTCTGGTCAATTGGGATCCCAAGCTGAAGACGGCGATCTCGGACCTGGAAGTGCAGCAAACTGAAGTCGCCGGGCACCTATGGCACATCAACTATCCGCTTGAAGATGGAAGCGGAAAATTCATCGCTGTCGCCACCACCCGGCCCGAAACCATGTTGGGCGACACGGCCATTGCGGTGCACCCCGACGATGCCCGTTACAAAGACCTGGTGGGAACATACGCCATTCTGCCCCTGGTTGGCCGCCGGCTGATCATCGTGGCAGATGACTACGCCGACCCGGAACAAGGTTCGGGCGCCGTGAAGATGACTCCGGCGCATGATTTCAATGATTTTGAGGTCGGCCGCCGTCATGATCTGGAAATGATCAATGTGCTGGATGAAGCGGCCTGCATCAACGACAACGCGCCCGAGGCCTACCGGGGCCTGGACCGGTTCACAGCCCGGGAGAAGATCCTTGCGGATTTGGAAGCCCTGAGCCTGATCGCCCAAATTGACGAGCATACCCACATGGTGCCCTACGGTGACCGTGGCAATGTCCCTATAGAACCGTGGTTGACGGAACAATGGTACGTGGACGCCGAAACTCTGGCCAAGCCGGCGATCGAGGCGGTGCGTTCCGGGCGGACTAAATTCGTCCCGAAAAATTGGGAAAAAACCTATTACGAGTGGATGGAGAACATCCAGCCCTGGTGTATTTCGCGGCAGTTGTGGTGGGGCCACCAGATTCCCGCCTGGTACGGCCCAGATGGGGAAATATTCGTCGAAATGACCGACGATGCGGTGGCCGCCGCCGCCCTGGCCCATTATGGCGAAAAGGTCGAATTGCGCCGGGACGAAGATGTGCTGGATACCTGGTTTTCTTCCGGCCTGTGGCCCCTGACTACCCTGGGCTGGCCGGAACAGACGCCGGAGTTGGCGCGCTATTATCCGACCGCGTTGCTGGTAACCGGCTTTGACATCATCTTTTTTTGGGTAGCCCGGATGATGATGCTGGGTCTACATTTCGCCCATGAAGTGCCTTTCGACACGGTTTATATCCACGCCCTGGTGCGTGATGCCAAGGGCCAGAAAATGTCGAAATCTAAGGGCAACATCATCGACCCCCTGGAATTGATCGATAAATATGGCGCCGATGCCCTGCGCTTTACCCTGGCTAGCCAGGCCGCCCAGGGGCGTGATGTAAAGTTGTCGGAACAGCGTATCGAGGGTAACCGCAATTTCGCCACCAAGCTGTGGAACGCGGCCCGTTTCTGCGAGATGAACGGCTGCACCCTGGACCCGGGCTTCGAACTATGCACGCTCACCGGCACGGTCAATCAATGGCTGGTCGGGCAGTTAAAAGTGGCCCAGGACCGGATCAGCGTCGGCCTGGATGGCTACCGCTTTAACGAGGCGGCTAACGATGCCTATCATTTCGTTTGGGGTACCTTTTGCGATTGGTATTTGGAGTTCTCCAAACCAGTTTTACAGGGCCCCGACGGCCCGGCCAAGGACGAAACCCGCGCCACAGCGGCCTGGGCCATAGATGCCATTCTGCGTCTGCTGCACCCCTTCATGCCCTTCGTGACGGAGGAATTATGGGCCCGCACTGCGATGCGAGACGGCATGCTGGTGCTGGCGCCCTGGCCCGATTATGGCGACGAATTTCTCAATGACGGGGCGGCAGCGGAAATCGACTGGGTCATTCGCCTGGTCAGCGAAATTCGTTCAGTCCGGGCGGAAATGAACGTACCGCCCGGCGCTCATATTCCGCTGTTGTTGAGCGGCGCCAGTCCCGCAACCCTGGCCCGCCTAGAGGGCCAAAAGGATCTGATCATTACCCTGGCCCGGATCAGTGACACCGCTATACAGTCCGGCGACCTGCCCCCCGGCAGCGTGCAAACCGTGCTCGATGAAGCCACCCTAATCCTGCCCTTGGCCGACGTCATCGATATCGATCAGGAACGCCAACGCCTGGCCAAGGCCGTAGCTAAACTGGACGGCCAGATCGCCGGCATGACAAAAAAACTGGCCAATAAGGGCTTCACCGACAAGGCCCCGCCAGAGGTGGTGGACACCCAGCGCACCAATCTGGCGGATACGGAGCAGACGCGGGCAAAATTGCAGGACGCGCTGTCGCGGTTTTAGGTGGGCCGGTTTACTCCGACGCCGGTCTGCCGTAGCCATCATTGATGATAATTGACGGCGTTGCTCGATTTGCGAAGATCTTAGCTACTGACAAGCATTCATTGCATCCGTAAGCTACAGACTAGAGATGGCACGGAGCATGACCATGGAAACGGTAGCCACTTCAACCACCGCCAGCCCGGCTGAAATAATACGCGCTGACATCCGCGCTGGCCGCCACGCGATGGTGACGACGGGGCTGGCACCCGGATATCTGCAGGCTAACCTGGTAATCCTGCCGGCCGACTGGGGGGATGAGTTTTTAACTTTCTGCGCCGCCAATGCCAAAGCTTGCCCGCTAATCGCGCAAAGCACTGCCGGGGACCCAGGACTGCCGGTCCTGGGCCACGACTTAGACGTGCGCAAGGACCTGCCGCGTTACCGGGTTTTCCACGACGGTGCGCAGACCTCGGAAGAAACCGATATCTCCGCCCTGTGGCGGGATGATCTTGTCGCCTTCGCGCTAGGCTGCTCTTATTCGTTCGAAGCGGCATTGCTGGATGCGGGCGTCCCCATCCGGCATATCGAGCAGGGTAAGAAAGTCTGCACCTACCGCACCGGGATTGACACTGTCCCCGTCGGGCGCTTCCACGGAAAGTTGGTCGTATCCATGCGCAATTTCACCGCGGCCAACGCCATCCGTGCCATCGAGATCACCTCCCGATTCCCCCGCGTACACGGCGCGCCGATCCACTTCGGCGATCCTTCTGACATCGGGATCGCCGACATCAACACGCCTGAATTCGGCGGTGAACCGGATATTCGGCCCGGCGAGACGCCTCTGTTCTGGGCCTGCGGCGTGACCCCGCAGAGTGTCATCGAAAATGCGAAACCATCCTTTTGCGTCACCCAAAAAGCCGGTCACATGCTTATCACCGATCGCCTGAACGAAGAGTTCCGCGCCGGCTGATACCGGCACGCGAATGGTAGAATTTGAAGGCACTGTTATTGTAATTCAGCCTATGCGACTGAACCACATGACCTTTTTCCCGCAGGAAGATAAAGGGTCCTGTTACCTTTATTCGCTGCCGGTGTTGGAAACCGCCATTCCAGCGGCTGATTTCACAGCCGCAAAATCACAATTCAATATACGTCTTCAGTCTTTTTGATCCGCTAAATAGTAACCTGTCATCGTAACCCGCTCCACCTCGGCCCCGTCACGGCCGTGCAATATGGCGCGCACGGCACTGTAGGTGGGCACGACGGGCCAACCTAAACCAAAAGCCGCATTGAGGCGCTTGCGGTGTATGGCGATGAAGCCATAAACCTTGCGATAGGATGTTGCACCGGACAAAATGGCAAGGATCGTTGCCAACATTACGGGGCCAAGTTGCCATTTCTTGCCCTGACGCGGCTGGGATCTGGGATTTGCGATAAAAGGTCTAAGAATTCCAGCGGCATGAGTACCCCTCTCAACCAATCAGACCCCTATAGATTCAGAAAACCGCCGAAATAAAAACCCTCGATTGGACCTCAAGTAATTAGCGTTAAACAGCTCTGAGGTTACAAGACCAATTACGCTTGATGCGGATGGTTAGACAATGGAACCGGATGTATCCTAGTGTGCCCAATCCGGATAAATTTAAGTTGCGGTGATAGTGTATTTAACTAGAATTCGCCCCACCCTGCCTTGCTTTTAATCATGCAATCACTGTTTCCCAGTGATTGATCGTATATCGCCGTCAGAACTGCCGGTGCCGATCAGGCAGCAGGCCACGGGTGTCAGCCCATCGATTGGAATTATAGATGGCGGCGGCGTTTTTCGACTGCCAACGTTCGCTCATGGCCGGGGCAATATCCCGGCGTAAATACGCCTCTGCAAACGAGGATAGTTCCGGAGACTGCTTGTGGGGCGTTGGCGTCCGTGTCCTGTTCTTCGTCATCGCTTCGGAGCATAAGGCATGGGGATGCCCCTTAAAGCCACCGGTATCAGTCCGCTCCCGTGCCGCGCACCCGCTCGCGATAGAAGGCGTACAGGCCGCTGCCGGCGATGATAGCGGCGCCCGCTATGGTCCAGATGTCGGGTAGCTCGCCGAAGATGAAATATCCGATCGCCGTGGCCCAAATCAGCACGATGTAGTGGAAGGGCTGGAGGGTAGAGGCAGGCGCGGCCTGGAAGGCCCTTATCAGGATGTAATGGCCCAGGCTGCCCACTACGCCGAGGGAGCCCAAGAGCAGCCAGCCGGTGGCGTCAGGCGGATGCCAGAAAAATGGCGCCAGGGCGGTCATCACCACGGCGCCGACCACCGCCATATAGAGCAGCGAGGTGGCGGCGTCGTCATCGGAGACCTTGCGCACCAGAATCTGATAAATTGCCCAAAGGACGGCGCCGGCTAACGGGACCAAGGCGACCGGGTTAAAAACTCCAATGCCAGGGCGGACGATGACCAGCAGGCCGGCAAATCCTATAGCAATCGCGGTCCAGCGGCGCAGGCCGACCTTTTCGCCTAAGAACGGCACCGCCAGGGCCGTGACCAGCAGTGGCGCGATGCCGGCGATTGCATGGGTATCGGCCAGAGGCAGATAACGCAGGGCAATTATAAAAACGCCGACCTCCAGGACGATGATCAGACTGCGAGCGATTTGCAGATAGGGGTGACGGGAGCGGAAGGCCGCCCTAAGGCTTTTCGGCCGGGCAATGGCCAGGGCGAACAGAGTGAAAATTAGGAACCGTACCGACAGGATCTGCGGCACCGTGTAATCCGGTGCCAGAGTCTT
>CAUZBE010000099.1:0-8882 GCA_963577885.1 Alphaproteobacteria bacterium | reverse complement strand
CGGCAGTCGGGCGGCCAGCATGGGGCATAGGGTTAGCGCGACAAAGGAGGAGATGGCAACGGCGATGGCCAGGACAAAGCCGAATTCGCTGAACAGTTTTCCCGCGACGCTGGGCAGAAAGGCAATAGGCAGAAAGACGGAAACAAGGGTTGCCGTGGTCGCTAGCACCGCGAAAAATACCTGCCGGGTGCCGACCACTGCCGCCGCCAAGGGGCGCAATCCTAGGGCCCGCTGGCGCTGTATATTCTCCACCACCACGATGGCGTCATCGACGATCATGCCGGTCGCCAGTACCAGGGCCAGCAGGGTCAGGATATTGATGGAAAAGCCCAGCAGCCAGATCGCGGCGATGGTTCCGGTCAGGGCGATGGGTATGGACAGGGCCGGGATCAGGGTGGGGCGGACCGAGGTCATAAAGGCGTAGATTACGGCGATGACCACCAGGGTGGTGATGCCAAGGCTGTAGATCACCTCGCGGATCGAACCACGGATGAAGCGGGCGTCGTCGGAAATTTTGACGACTTCGGCCTCTTTCAGACGCTTGTTCAGCCGCACAATGGCCTTATCAACAGCGTCGGAAATGGCGATGGTGTTGGATTTAGCCTTGCGTATGATCCCAAGGCCGAGGACCTTGCTGCCGTTCAAAATTGTGTGGTTTAACGCTTCCGCCGGGCCATAGATGGCGGAAGCGACATCGCCGAGGCTAATATTTTCGTTGATCGCCAGCCGTTCCACATCTTCCGGCCGCCACAGCGAGGCATCGGCGCGGACCAGTAGCATTTGGTCGTCGGATTTAAAACTGCCCGCCGGTACATCCATGTCCGTACTGCGCAATACCCGAGCGACATCATCGATGGACAAATGATAGCTGGCCAGACGCATGGGATCGACAATAAGCCGCAGCACCTCCTTGCGGTCGCCGAATAGATCAACCAGGGCGACGCCGGGGATGGCTGCCAATTCCGGCGCGACATCTTCTTCCGCCAGCCGGGTCAGGTCTTCCTGGCTGAGCCGTTGCGAGGTCAGCGCCAAACGGATTATGGGGCGGGCATCGCTGTCCGCCTTGACCACGACGACGTCCTCCACCCCCTCGGGCAATCTGCGTTCGATCGCGGCGACCGCCTCGCGGATATCGTTGGCCGCCACATCCAAATCGGCGTTGGGATTGAATTCGGCCCGAATGCGGGCATTGTCTTCCTCGCTGGCGGCGTTGATGGTCTTAATGCCGGAAACTCTTGCCACCGCGCCCTCGAGCACCGAGGTCACTTCGGCGTCCATGGTTTCCGGCGAGGCGCCTTGGAAAAAGGCCCGAACCGTGACCATGGGCTGATCCACGTCGGGTAGTTCGCGCACTTCGACGCCCAGCAGGGCCCCCAGGCCCGCCACGATGATCAAAAGGTTCACGACTACGATCAAGGTGGGCCGACGGACGGCCAGGGACGGCAGATCGCCGAGACGGACCATTATGATGCCCCGACCTCTTGTCGGCTCGGCCGTCCCTTAGGTTGATCTTGGCTATCAACCCGGGCGGCCTTGAAGGGCGCGGTTTTCAGCTTCTGGCCAATGCGCAGGCCCTGAACGCCTTCCACCACGATCAGATCGCCCGGACGCAGGGGGCCATCCACCAGCACGTAACCCCGATCCCGGCGGACCAGGCGCACGAAGACCTTTTCCGCCTTGCCGTCCGTCGCCCGCCATAAATAGGCGCCATCCCGGCTCCATAACACGGCGACCTCGCGGACAATGGGATAGGCCTTGCCGGTGAAGGCAAGCTGCACCTCGAACGAGCCGCCGGGGCGGATGTGGTCCTCCAGATTGGCTATTTCCGCCTGTACGCGCAGGGAACGGGTGGTCTCATCAATCCGGCTGCCGAGGGCAGTAATTTTGCCCTGAATGACCGTTTCGGGTGCTGACCATGGCCTGACCGAGATGGCATCGGCCACCGTAATCTTGCCCGCGTGGGCCTCGGGCACGCTGAATTCGACCAAAATGGTGGCGCGGTCGTCCAGGGTGACGGCCATAGTATCTTGGGTTACTCTGTCGCCCCGGCTTAGATCTGTCATGCCCACCACACCATCGAACGGTGCAAATATTGTGCGGTCCTGCAGCTCGGCCTTGGCCTGTTCCAGCCGTAGTCGCGCCAGGTCAAGCTCGGCCCGGGTTGTGTCCAGGCGGGACTGGGCGGCATGCCCAGATGGGGCTAGCTTTTGAATACGTTCGGATTGCCGCCGGGCCTCTGCGACCGCTACCTCTTCCAGGCGGACCTTCAAGCGCTGATGTTTGTCGTCCAGACGGATCAGGGCCTGGCCCTTGGCCACCCGCTGTTCCGCCTTGAAGGCGATTTCGCGAACCTCGCCCGCCACGGATGGATGCAGCGCGGCGGAACGGATAGCCTTGCCGGTCCCGACCAAACGCAACGAGATGTGGTCATCAATTAGTTCAACCGGCTCGACCAAAACCTGTGTCGCGCCGGCGCGCCGGGCTTTTTTGGGCCCATCGCTATTTCCGCCCCAGGTTACGTATGACCACCAGCCGGCCGCCAGGACGGCGGCCAGGAAGGCGACGATCAGGAATTGCAGGCGCAGGGACATCAATACGGCTCACCAGATGCAGGAAGCGCCATTTTCAACCCAATCCGCCCGGCCCGCAATGGATCATTGCGGGGTGTATTCCACACTAGCCGCTCTGCTTCTGCTTTTCCAGGAACTGCACCATCTTGACCACATCGGGCGGGTTCATGCGGCCCAGGGGGCCGGAGCTATAGGTCGAATAGATTACCTTGTGGTCCGCTTTCAGCAGGAATTCGCTGGGCTGTATGATGCCGCGCCCATCTTCCCACCAGGCATCGATGCTGTCGGCCTGGGCCCGGGTCATGCCATGGGCCACGGGAAAGGACAGCTCCACCGCGACTTTCCGTGCCTTTTCCGCGCCATCAACGCTGGCGGCGACGACGGAAACATCCAGGCTTTTCAAGGTCTCCAGTTCGTTTTCCATGCCGACTAACTGTCGGCGGCAGTAGGGTCACCAGTGGCCCCGATAAAACAGGATGACCGAATAGGAGGTTTTCAGGTCCGACGGCAAGGTGATGCTGCCGCCCCCGACCAGTGGTAATTCCATAGGGGGAAAGGCGTCCCCAATTCCCAGTTTCGCCGCCATGTTGAACTCCTTCATGTAACGCCAAACGTTGCCGGGGTAGGAACAGAGCCGGCCCGTATTTGCAACCGCCTCACCAAGACGTGATGCTATTGGTTGCCCATCGCCGGGTGTTGGTGATGCCAATCAGTAGCCTGTTCATAGGCCCAGCCAATGCGCAGGGCCATGGCCTCTTCATGGCCCTGACAGGCAATTTGCAGGGATGTGGGCAGGCCGTCGGGCGATAATCCATTGGGCACGGACAAGGCGCAAAGTTCAAGGCAATTGCCGGCACGGGTGAAGCGGGCCGGTGTGCCGCTTTCATCCACCGCCGTCAATGGAATGGCCGGAGTCTCGGTGCTTGGCAACAGTAGGGCGTCGAAATCCATCATAGCCTCGGCATATTCCGCCTTGGCCGCCTGTTGTTCCGCCAGGGCATCGAGATATTCATGGGCCCGGATATCCCGGCCCAATTGAATGCGTAGCCTGACATTGGGATCGACCGGCAGATCTGGATCGTCGGCCAGGGCGCCAACGAAACGATAGCCCTCGGCGCCTATGATCCGCCCGGCAATGGCGGCGAAATCAGTGAACGGCCGGGGCATCTCGATTTCCGTGATGCTGGCGCCCAGGGCGCGTAATGTGTCTTGCGCGGCATCAAAGGCGGCCTGGGTCGGGCCATCCACGCCAGCGCGCTCCGCCGCCGAAATCGCGGCCAGGCGCAGCCCCTTGACCCCACGGCGCAGGTTGGCGAATGGGTTGTGGCTGTTGTGGGCCAGGGTTGGCGGCCACAGGGGATCGGGTCCCTGGAGGACGTCGTAAATCAGCGCCGCATCCTCCACCGAGCGGGTCATAGGCCCGGGCGTATCCAGGGTGGTGGAGAGCGGCAGGATACCGTGCAGACTGATCCGGCCGACCGTAGTTTTCAGACCCGCCAGGCCGCAGAAAGAGGCCGGTAGACGCACGGACCCACCCGTATCCGTGCCAATGGCCGCCGGCACCATGCCGGCGGCGACGGCAACGCCGGACCCGGATGATGAGCCACCAGGCGTGCGGTGGGTTTCCATGTCCCAGGGGTTCCAGGGCGTACCCATGTGGGTATTCGTGCCCCAGCCGCCCATAGCGAATTCCACCGAATGGGTCTTACCGATCACGACCATGCCGGCCCCGATCAAACGCTGAGCCACCGTCGCCGTGGTGGGCGAAACGCGGTCCTCCCAAACCTTTGAGCCGCCGGTGGTAATGCGCCCCTTCATATCGACGATGTCCTTCAGGGCGATGGGGATACCGTGCAGGGGACCAAGGCGATGGCCCGACCGGATCGCCTGATCTGCCGCCTTGGCGGCCAGGCGGGCCTCATCCGCGTAGACTTCGACAAAGGCATGCAGCTTGCCGTCATTGGCCGCGATCCGGTCCAGGCAGCTTTCGACGATGTCGGCGGAGGTCAGACCGCCGGCGCCGATGGCGGCAGAGAGGGCATGCACGGTCATGAAAGTGGGATCAAGGGTAGCTTGGGTCACGGTGTCTCTCCTAAATTGCCTAGCGTATCATAGCAGTCTTCACCCATCTATCTGATCAGTCTACTATGTAGGGAGGGAGGCAGTTGTCATGAGTTTTAGTTTTACCGATGAACAGACGGAGTTCCGCTCAATTCTACGGCGCTTTCTGGCGGAAAAATCGCCATCTACGGAAGTCAGGCGTCTGATGGAGACCGAGGCCGGCTACGACGAGGAGGTCTGGCGTCGGTTGAGCCAGGATCTTGGCCTGACGGCAATTCATATCCCCGAAGATTACGGTGGCCAGGGCTTTGGTTTCGTAGAACTCGCCATCGCCTTGGAGGAAATGGGTCGCGCCCTTTTATGCGCGCCCTATTTTTCATCCATCGTGCTGGCCGCGACGGCGATCATGAATGCGGGCGATGAGGCGCAAAAACGCGACCTGTTACCTGCCATCGCCGCCGGTGATTGCCGTGCCGCCCTGGCCTTTACGGAAGACAATGGCCGCTGGGATCCTGCCGGCGTGGCCCTGACGGCAACGCCTGTGGACGGTGGTTATCAACTCGATGGGGTTAAAAGCTTCGTGCTGGACGGCCATTCAGCCGATCTTCTCGTGGTCCTGGCCCGGCGGCCTGGATCGACCGGGTCGGATGGCCTGTCGTTTTTTACGGTGCCGGGCAAAGCAGATGGCCTTAGCAAGCGCCTGCTGCAATCCACCGATGCGACGCGCAAGCTGGCACGTTTGGAGTTTAAAGGCGTATCGGCGGATTTGTTGGGGGATGACGGCGGGGCGGGGGCGCCCTTGTCGCGCACCCTAGATCAGGCGGCGGCCTGTCTCGCCAACGAAATGGTCGGCGGGGCCGAGATGTTGCGGGAGCAGGCCCTGGATTACGCCATGATGCGCGTGCAGTTTGGCCGTGCCATCGCCTCGTTTCAAACCCTTAAACACAAGGCGGCGGATATGCTGATCGATGTGGAGCTGGCAAAATCTGCTGCTTATTACGCGGCGGCGGCGGCGGACGGTGATGACGACCTACCCAGCATGGCGTCCCTGGCCAAGGCCGGCGCGGGGGAAGCTTATATGCAGACCGCCATTCACGCCATTCAGATTCACGGCGGCATTGGTTTCACCTGGGATAACGATACCCATTTATGGTTCAAGCGCGCGAAAAGTTCCCAGGTCTTTCTGGGTGACGCCAGTTACCACCGGGAACTGATGTTGCAACGCTGGCAGGATTGAATGTAGGAGACAGGATTATGAGCGACGTCACTGAAGCATCGGTTCGCGCCGAAGCGCGGGCCTGGTTGGACGCCAATTGGGACCCGAATATGGGCCTGGTGGAATGGCGGAACCAACTGGCGGATACTGGCTGGGGCATGCCGACCTGGCCTCAGGAATGGTATGGCAAGGGCATGTCCAGCCCGCTGGCCGCGGCGGTCGAGGAGGAGTTTCAAGCCGTTGGCGCCATCGGCGTGGCCCGGGCCGGCATCCGCATGCTGGCTGCCGCGACCCTGCTGGAACATGGCACTCAAATGCACAAGGAGAAGTTTCTCCGCCGTATCCTGACCGGCGAGGATACCTGGTGCCAATTGTTCAGTGAGCCGGGCAGTGGCTCGGACTTGGCGGGGGCGTCAGCTCGGGCGGATTTGAAAGACGGAAAATGGATTGTTAATGGCCAGAAAGTCTGGACGACCTCGGCCCATCACGCGCAATTCGGCCTGTTGCTGGCGCGCACCGATTGGGACGTACCCAAGCACAAGGGTCTGACCTATTTTGTGCTAGATATGGAGCAATCGGGGGTCGAGGTGCATCCCCTGCGGCAGATGAATGGCCATGCCTCGTTTAATCAGGTTTTTTTTACAGATGCGGAGATCCTGCCGGAGTTCATGGTGGAAGGCCTTGGCGATGGTTGGAAGATCGCGACGACGACCCTGATGCATGAACGCCGGGGCGCCGACGGCCTGCGCGGCTGGGCCATGGGCACGGATCGACCTGAACGGGCCTATGTGGAGGAAAGGGCCGAACTGGCCACGGCCATGGCTCCCTATAAATGGTATCCCCAGCGCATGGGCCGGGTCGATCTGGTGATGGAGCGGGCCAAGGCGACGGGCAAGCTGGAGGATCCGGCGGCACGCCAGGAGATTGCCAAGCTGCTGGTCCTGTCGAAATCGGCGGAATGGACGGCGCGGCGGGCCCGTGAGGCGCAAATCCAGGGGCGCAATCAGGGACCCGAGGGCTCCATCGGCAAACTGGCGGCCAGTCACGTCGCCCGCCTCGCCAACCATGTTCATACCCTGATCACTGGCGCGGACGCCATGTTGACGGAGGAAGACAGTCCCATGGACGGCGTCATCGCCGAAATTTTAGTCTCGACGCCCGCCATATCTATCGCCGGGGGCACCGACGAGATCCAGCGTAATATCATTTCCGAGCGGGTCCTGGGCATGCCGAAGGAACCCCGCAATGATACTGACAGGCCATTCCGCGACGTGCCGCGAAATATACGCTAGCACTTGGTCAACATCGAACATGCTCTAAGATTGCGGCGGACGGTTTGCGTACGACACTTGCGGTGTGCCGGGGTTGAGGGAGACATGGGTGTGAATGCCCTGCCAGGGCGTCTGGATCCCATCACGGGTAAAGGCTACCGTGGCGCGGCCGGGGCGGGGAAACTTCGTGCCGTCCTCATGCTGGCCGGTAGAGCTCCAGCTACAAATGCCCATGGCCATGCGCCGGTCCGACGAGACCCCAACCTTCATGTCTTCCGTATGAAAGTGAAAATCTTCGACGGTCGGCCAGACCCGGCGCCACTGGTTCTGCTCCAGATTTTCCAGTCCCTCGACAATATCCATACGGGTGCCAAAACCGGCGATATTGTCCGCGAACAGCGCCCGGGCCGGCACGAAGTCCACGTCCCGGACCAACGGTCCCCAGGTGTCGAACCAACGGCGTAGCGACGCCACGTCCTCCGCTGCCGGGTTCCAGTTAAAGCTCATCTCGGCACCTCCCTGATTTAGGCAAATTGTAGCAATCCTATATAATTCGATATGTACCCCCAAATTGGAGAAAGCAAATGAGCAAGCTGAACCGTAGCGACGCCGAGCAGGCCTTGGTGGACTTAGCCAGCCGGGTTCTGCCGGCGGGAGGTTTTGGCAATCTAGCCTCGGACATCGTAATCAAGGAAGGCCGCGGCGGGCGGGTTTGGGATGTCAGCGGTAACGAATATGTGGACTTCCTGCTCGGTTCCGGCCCCATGCTCATCGGCCATGGCAACGCGGAGGTGCTGGCCGCGGTCCAGGAACAGGTACTTCTCGGCACGACGTTCTTTGCCAACAATGAAGCGGGCATTCACCTGGCCGCGGAAATCGTGGATGCGGTAGCCTGCGCCGACAAGGTCCGCTTTGTCTCCACCGGATCGGAAGCGACGTTCTATGCCATGCGTCTGGCCCGCGCCCACCGCAAGCGCGACAAAATTCTGAAGTTTGAGGGCGGTTACCACGGCATGAGCGATTACGCGTTGATGAGCATGGCCCCCAAACGGCCGGGAAATTTCCCTCAGGCCATTCCGGATTCAGCGGGCATTCCACAACGCATCCGCGAGGAAGTCCTGATCGCGCCGTTCAATGATGCCGAGACCGCGGCCAGCCTGATCAAGGAACATCACGAGGAATTGGGCGGCATTATTGTCGAGCCGTTCCAACGCTCGCTGCCGCCACAGCCCGGGTTCCTGGAAACCCTGCGGGCGCTGGCGACCGAATACAAGATCCCCTTGATCTTTGACGAGGTGGTGACCGGCTTCCGGTTCGCCTATGGCGGTGCCCAGGCCTATTACGGCGTGACGCCAGACCTTTGCGCCCTGGGCAAGACCATCGGCGGCGGGTTCCCCCTGGCCGCCGTCGCAGGCCGGGCGGATATCATGGCGAACTTTGACCGCAATGCGGTGGCGGATGAAAGTTTCGTGCCGCAAATTGGCACTTTGAGCGGCAATCCCGTTGCCGCCGTCGCGGGTCTGGCCACGCTGGAAATTCTCAGGCGTCCCGGCGCCTACGAGACGATTTTCGCTACTGGTACCAAGCTTATGCAGGGCCTGGACAGCTTGTTGCAGGAGGCCGGCATTCCGGCCCAGGTAATAGGTGAGCCACCGCTGTTCGATGTCTTCTTCACCAGCGGCGACATCAAGGACTATCGCGGTATGCAGAGCAATGACCAGGAACGGGCCCAGCGCTTCAACCGCGCCCTGCGGGAACACGGTG